>CABUTS010000069.1 GCA_902494515.1 uncultured Muribaculaceae bacterium
GGGAGGGGGGATTAGCGGGAGAGGTTGAGGTTGAGGGAGAGGCCGTAGGAGGAGTTGGTGGTGGGGTAGGCGGCGTTGGAGACAAGGGGGGTGTTGACCTGGTGGTCGAAGTAGGCGCCGAGGGTGAGTTTGCGCGAGAGGATGTAGGAGGCTGTGAAGTTGATGGTCATGGTGCGGGTGCCGGAGGTCGCCTGGGTGTAGTTTGTTTCGAGGCGGCGTATGAGGGCCTGTGTGTTCTGGAGCGAGAAGTCGGCTTTGAGGGTGAGGTCGTTGCTGACGCCGGCCTGGGAACCGCGCATTTTCAGTACGGAGTTGAAGCCGATGATTTTGTATCCGGCGCCGATTGTAAGGCCGCGGGAGGTCGCCTCAACGACCTGTCCGGCGGAGGTGTTGAGGGTGAGGGTTCGCTGGTCTTTCCACTCGACGTTGAACTGGAGATCGTTCTTGAGGGTTCCCTGGACGCCGATGAGGGGGGCGAATCGCTCGGTGATGGCTACGGAGGAGATGTTATAGGGGGAGGAGGGGATGGGCATGCCGGTGTTGGAGTCGAGAGTGAAACCGAGCATTTCGCCGTCGGCCGACAGCCAGTTGAGGTATGAGGAGTAGGACCCTACGGAGTATGTACACTGGTATGCGTGGTTGATGGAGAAGGATTTGAAAATCTTCTTCATATTGCCGAGGTTGATCAGGCCGTCGTAGGTGAGGCGCCAGTTGGGGAGCACGCTTCCGAAGGAGGGGAAGGGATTGAGGTACTGGGTGTGGGGATCGGTGCCCGTGTAGGCGGCGATGAAGGCGGGGACGAGGACGTCGGAGGAGGTGGCGGAGACTGTGCCGTTCTCGGGGTTGAAGGGCTGGCCGGCCAGAGGATTGTCGGACATGAAGCCGCCGTTGGGGTAGCGGACGCCGTCGTACTGCGAGGTGTAGCGCCGGGCGATGATGGGGATGAAATCAATCATCTTCTGGAATGGTTCGCTGTAATAGCCGTCTTCGGCGCTTGAGGACCCGAGGGCCGTCAGTATGGCGCAGTGGGTCTTGGTGTAGGAGCCGGAGAATGTTACGGGCATGTCGGGGTACATGAACTGGATCTGACGGTTGCGGTTGTCGGTGCGGTTCATGGTGAGCTGTAGCTTCAGCCCCTTAACGAATTCGAGCTGGAATTCGAGGTTCAGCTCGTTGGTGCGCGAAACGATTGCCGGGGAGGTCTGGCCGTCGTCGGTGATGAGCCATCCGCGCTCCTTGGCCTTGTAGATGTAATCTTCGCCGGCGAAACCGAAGGCGAAATCCAGACCGGGCGACATGGGACCATAGCCCGTTGACTGACCGAAGATGTTGCCGATGTCGTTGCGGAACAGCGGGATGGACATCGTGTTGGTCTTCTTCCAGCGAATCGAGGCCGAACGGGGCGACATGAACAGCCGCAGGGCGTAGTCGCCGATCTCCTTCCATACGGATTTCTCCTCTTTGAGCACCTCGGTGATCGTGAACTTAACGTTGGCATCGGAGGGGGTGAGAATCTCTACGGAATTCTGGTCGATGACCTTGTGTTTGAACACGAACGGCTGCTTGGTCTTGACGTTTTCGGCATGAATGGCAATCTTTTTGGTGCGGAGATTGTGCTTGATGACGAAGGTGGTGTCGGGGTTCAGACGGAATGTGCGCTCGAACTTCTTCGGCTTCCGCTCGATCTGACGTCGGCCGACATTGTTGAAACGCTTGTTCACATCCTTGAGGTATGGAATCTTGTTCCAGAGCGACTCGAAGTTGATGCGCCCGTCGACGTTGAGCGACGCCTGATTGGCAATCTTGTTACCGGTTTTCACGCCGTCGACTTCGGCGCCGCGGTCCCAGCGGTAGGTGGAGTTGTAGGAGACGTTACCGGTCAGGAAGTCCAGGACAGGAATCCTGTTGAACGGGGCGCGGTATGAAGCCGTGAACGACTGGTTGTAGGCCCAGGGGGTACCCATCGAGAGGATTGAGCTCCAGACGGTGTCTTTCCAGGCCTTGTACTGGTCGGGGAAGAGCTTCTTATTGACGGCGCCTGCGGTCTCCTCGATGCGGGCCGATGTGTTGGAGTTGAAAGTCAGCGAAATCGACTTAGTGAGGTTCCAGGTGAGCTGGAACTGACGGTCCCAGAGGAAGTTCTTGCTCACGGAGACAGGGAGCTGGAAAGAGTCGCCGAGGTCCGAGCGGGTCTGCATCTCGTAGTAGTAACGCGACATGTTGGTCAGGAACGAGATGGAGTTGGGGAGGTAGTTGAGCTCCCAGTCCTTGAAGAACTTTAGGTTCTTGTTCTTTGATTTTATGAAAGAGAATGGCTTTAGCCCCTTGATCATCGGGGAATAGTTGTAGGCCAGCGAACCGCGGTAGTCGTTGGTGTACTCATACTCGGTTGTGGGGTCGTTCTTGGACTGCTTGTTGAACGAGAAATTGAAGGTGAAGTTCGAGGGGTCCCAGGGCATGGGCTTCTTGGAGGTAACGTCGAACTTCAGGCCGGAAATCGAGAAACTCTTGATGGTGGAGCGCTCCTCGGCGTAGGCCGAGATGGAGTCGCGGGCCTCCTTGTCGGGTGCGTCGTCGAGGGCGTCCTTCAGGAGTACATCCTGGTCGAGAGGATTGTATTTCGGGGTGGTTTTTTCGGTCGAATAGGAGTAATAGATCGGGGCGCGGAGCTTGACTTTCTCGGGGAGGAAACGGCCCAGGTCGGTCTGAACGGCCACGTTGTACTGCTGGTAGTCGTCGAGACGTCGCTCGTTGAGACCCTGGTCTACGGAGCCGAAGCCGGCGGTCTCGATGTGAGCGCCGAAGTTCAGGGTCGCCACGTCGGAGATGCCGAGATTGGCATTGGCCTTTGCAGCCCAGCCCCCTTCTTCGTTGAAGTCGGTGACTTTCAGCTCGTTCACCCATATGATGCCGTCCTTGGTTGAGTTGGAGTTGTTGCGCACGCCGACCAGGATCACGCGGATGTCGCTCAGCGAGGGGTTACCCATCACGGCCATGGAGTTGCGCTCGTTGTCGGGGTCCCGGCCGGTGTAGAGTGTGGCGAACCCGACTCCGGAGTTCCCCTCGTCCTTGGCGCGGTTGCGTTCTTTCTTCAGGTTCACGAGACTCTGGAGCTTGATGTCCATGAAGTTCTGCTCGGGCCAGACTTTCTGGCGGTCGCTTTCCAGCCAGTTGTTGTAGACACCGTGAGGGGTCAGGGTCAGGGGAATTTCATATTCGTAGAAGTTGGCCTTGACGTCGGAGCCGAGACGGATGAACACCGAGAGCTCGCCGGACTTCAGATTTGTGACGTCGCCGATGAGTTCCTCGGCGTGAACCCACATCTGCAGCCGGTTGTAATTGCGGAGGTCCTGCTGTGTGTCGCGGTATATGCCGCGGCCGTCGCCGGCTTTCAGGCCGGTGATTTTCATCTGCATGGACTGCTCGTTGAGCTGGGTGACCTGCGACTGACCGGGGTCGACGATGCGGGTTACGCCGGGCGGAAGCACGTAGTTGACCGGCTCGCGGTCGGCGTTCTCCTCGATGTTGACCACCGAAACGTCCATCTGACCTTCGGCGGGAGCGTCGCCGCGGTTGTTGAGGTTGAAGTCGTAGTTGCGCCATTCGCCGCGCACGAGTTCGAGTGTGGCGAAACGGAGGTGGGTGACCTGCTTGAAGCCGGTCATGAAGATTCGGGCGAAGCGGATGGTGGAGAAGTCGTTGATCGAGCCGACCTTCTTCTCGAACTGGCTCAGAGGAATCTTGAACTGATACCATTCGACCGTCTGGTTTTTGCCGTCGCGGGTATAGACGGTCGAGACCTGCTTGTCGGCAATGAAGTTCTTGCCGACCACGAGGTCCTCGGGACGGATGGAGACGCGGTACTGGAAGTAACGCTCGTATTCGTTCAGTGTGTTGTCCTGGTTGATATCCTCGACGTCGGGCACCGAGCGGGCCGACTGGTAGAGGGGCTCGTTGACATCCTCGGGCGGGAGGGAGTTCCCTTCGACGCCGTTGTAGCGTTTGTAGCGCTGGAGAATCGATAGGCGCTGGTCGTCGTAGTCGTAGCCGCGGAAGAAGTGGTAGTTGTCGCCGGCGGGGTCGTTGAGGGGGGAGAAAATGTCGTTTTGCATCCGCTCGAGGGCAGCGGGGGAGAGCTTCGCGCGGAGCTGGTCGAGGTATGTCTGATAGGAGTCGAAGGTGAACTCGTCGTCGTTGCGCAGACCGTCGAGGCCGACATCCTGCATCAGTCGCGAGCCGTTGTTGGTGTCGAAGGCGTAGGTCAGGGAGTTCTGGCGCGACACGCGACCCCAGACCGTGGAGTCGAGCCACTGTGTGTCGCCGTCGACCGGCATGCCGTTTTCGTAAGACTTCAGGCCATCCTTCAGGATATCCTCGGAGATTTCGCCGAAGTTGAAGTACAGGTCGCCGCCGTCGTAGTTCGGGTTGTCGGGATCCATGAAGGGGTTCATCATCCAGAACTGCACATACTCGATGTTGGCCTGCTCGAAGTTGGTGTTCTCCATCTTGCGCATGATGCCGCCCCAGCGTTTTTCGGGGAAGAGTAGGTTGCCCTCCTCGTCGATGTTGGTGGCATCGAGGTTGTAGGGGCCGCGTTCCGTGGGGTAGAACGAGAGGTTGAGGGTCTGCACGGTCGAGGATTCGCCGTAGGTCAACTCGCGTCCGGGGAAGATTTCCTGGGAGGTGACTTCGCGGACGTAGGGGTTGGAGAGCTGCTCGAGGTCGTTGCGGATGTAGCCGGGGGCCAGCGAGGAGTTGCGGTCGGTGAACATCCGGTCGATGTAGTACCAGTTCAGCAGGGCGCGGTTCTTGCCGTAGTCGATGTTGTTGCTCAGGGCGGCCTCCGGGAAGAGGGGTTCCTTGCCGTTGTCGTAGGGGGTGGAGGCCAGGAACCAGGAGTAGGGGGAACGCAGGTCGATGCTGGTCTGCGACGACTCGAAGTCATCGACGTATGAGCTGCCTCGGGTGGTTCCGGCTTTCTGGCTGTGGGGAACCAGAATGGCGTATTCGGCTGAGAGATTGAGGGTTGAGGGGGCAGTGGCGTTGACCGTCGGAATCTTGTTGAGCAGATTGGTCAGCCACATGAACTTGGTGTTATAGTTGATGTTGAAGCCGAAAATCGAGTTGTTGATCGTTTCGTCGCCGATGTTCACCTTCTCGGTCAGCGCTTTCTCGGAGAAGTGGAGGATGGTGGCGCCGATATTGAAGTTCTTGTTGAAGGCATACTGCATGTCGAGACCGAGCAGGGTCTTGCGCTGCGTGGAGAAAAGCGACTGATTCTCAAGGGTTACGGATATGCTCTGGCCGGAGTCGATGATCGACTGGTTGGTGATGGTGACGATACCCATCGAGTAGTCGACGGTGTAGTCGGAGTTCTCGACGAGCTGCACGCCGCCGGCCATGACGATGACCGAGCCGCGGGGCACGTTCATGGCGTTCAGGCGGATCTGTGAACCCGAGGAGGCCTGGTATGAACCGGTCATCACGAACTTGTTCTTGTCGGCGAACTGCCGGGCGATGACGAGTGTGGAGTCGTAAAGTTCCTTGTAGACATACTTCTGCGCCGTCACCGGGTCGCCGATTTTCTTCTCCAGCCAGGAGCCGAACGGCTCGGCGACGGGGAAGATGATCTTGCCGTTGGAGGAGGTGATGGTGTAGCCTTCGATGAAGTCGAAGAAACCGTCGGGGTTCGACTGCTCGTTGGAATCGAGGCGGTCGAGGTTCATCACCTGGAGCAGCGGCAGGTTCGACATCGAGGGGATGGGGAGGTAGTCGATGAGCGTTCCGGTGGTGTCGGAGAGATATTTGATGCGGAGCTTGAAGTTCTGACGCTGGACCTGATAGGCGCCGAGCGAATAGACGTTCTTCATCATCAGTCGCCAGATCGGCATCTTCGGATTTACAGTGGTGGATTTCAGCATCTTCACGTAGAGCGACTCCGTGGTTGTGGTGATGTCGGAGGAGAATTCGCCGACCTTATATACCTGGCCGTTGTAGGTGTATTCGTAGGCTACGCCGAGGACGTCGTCGGAGGTCAGCTGCGCCTTCAGCGAGATGTAGCCGAGGGTGGAGTTTACGGTGTATTCCGAAGAGTTCAGCAGTCGGGCGGACTCGACCTTTTCGTAGTCGCGGCCACCTTCGATGCCGTAGGCGCGCAGAGGCTCGAGGGCCTGGGTCACCGTGTTGATGTTTCGGGCGTCGGGGAACTGCGTCTTGATGGTCTGCAGCAGGTCGTTTGACTGGTTGGAGGGGACGGGTACGCCGGAGTTTACGGTCCAATGGTTGTTGTTCAGCGCGTCGGGGTTACCCTCGCCGAGGTCGGCGAAGGCTACGATGTTGCGGGCCTGGTCGTAGCGTCCCCCCTTGTTGGTGACCCATATTTCCACACGGGTGATGTTCACTCCGGAGGTCACCAGGGGGATGCGGGCAGCGAACTGGTCGTAGTTGCTGTAGAAGTAGTTGGCCAGGAAGAAGTGGCGGTTCTGGTCGTACTGGTCGGCGTTGACGGTGAAGTCAGTGGCCTGGGCGCCACCTTTGGTGTTGACGGTTTTTGACTCGGAATTCTGCTGCGATACCAGGCCGGTGACGGTGAGTTTGCCGAACTGCAGTTTTGCCTTGACACCGAAAAGCGCTGTGGAACCGCGGATCAGCGAAGACCCGGTGGTCATCGACACGTTACCGGCCTCGATGGCCTTAACGATGTCGTCCTCCTTCCCTTCGTAGGCCAGCTTGATGTTCTTGGAGTCGAAGTCGAAGGTAGCGTCGGTGTTGTAAGTCATGTTGAAGTTCATGCGGTCGCCGACCGATGCGGCGATAGTGGCCTGAATCTTCTGGTCGAAGTCGAAGTATGTTTTGCGGCGGTTTTTCACCGGCAGGGAGGGGTTGTCGCTCTTGTTTGACTTCATGCCCATTTTGAGCTGCACTGACCCCTGGGTCTTGAGCGATACGCCGCCCGGGCCGAAGATTTTTTCCAGCGGTCCGTAGGCGAAGTTCATGTCGAAGACGTTGAAGGGCTGTTTGTCCTTCGACTGTATAAGGTCGAGGTTGCGCTCTTGATAGTAGTCCTGGAGCTGTTTGCGGAACTGCCAGTCATTATATTGTTTCTCGCTGAGAATGAAGGGGGTCGCGATTTCGGTGTCGCCGACTTTGGTGCGGATGATGTAGCAGCCGGTCGCGGGATCATACTCCGGTACCATCACGATGTTGGAGGGGGTGGCGAGGTCGGCGGCAAACTGATCCTCGAGCAGGGTCTCGTAATCTGCCGGGATGGTCTGCTGCACCGGGAAGGGCATCATGATAGAGTCGCTGACGCCGCCGGGACCTGAAATCAGGGGGAATGGGGGAGGGGGAGGAAGTGTGCGCTGCGAGCCGGAAGCCGAGACACCTCCCCCTTTCGTTCCTGCGCCGGAAGCGGCTGGTCGCGAGGGCGTTGCACCGCCTCCCGGCGTCTGGGTGGACGCCAGGGCAAGCATGGAGCATAGCGCGACTGCAAGGGCGGTGCAGCCGGACAGCAAATGGCGGTGGATGTTTGGTTTACGGCTCAATAGAGGTAGCACTGTAGCGGAAAGCAATCCGCCCGGCGGGCTTTCCGTGATGGGTCAAAGCATTGTTAGTGCTTTCTTAATCGCTTGTTCCACTTTGAGTTGCGGATCCTGCGAGAAAAGTTTGGTAAGCACTTTCTGGGATGCCGGCTTGGCAAAACCGAGCATCGTCAGGGCGGCCAGGGCTTCGTCGAAGACGTCGCTCCGGAAGTCCGCCTGCACTAATAACGTATCGCCGGAGGGTTTTATTTTGTCGCGGAGGTCCACAATTATTCGCTGGGCGGTTTTTCCGCCGATTCCCTTGACCGCCTTGAGGCGCTTTTCGTCGCCGGAGGTGATGACGACCTCGAGTTCGGCGGCCTGCAGCGAGGAGAGAATCATGCGCGCGGAGCCGCAGCCGACCCCTGAGACACCGATGAGCTCGCGGAAGAGCTCGCGCTCGCGCTTGTCGGCGAAGCCGTAGAGTGTCCAGGCATCTTCGCGGATGATTTCGTGGACGAAGAGTTTGACCTCCTGCGGAGCCGAGGCGCGTTCGCCGGGGGCGGGAGCCTGCGGAGAGCTCTGGAGCCGGGTGAATGTGGTGAGTGAGATGTTCAGCTCGTAGGCGACGCCGTTGACGTCGACAATGGCAGTTGTGGGATTGAGGTCGGCGAGCTTTCCTCTGATATATTCAATCATCTGAGATATTCAGTCAGTAAGAATGTGATATACAAACGAAAAATGCCGGGGCTGAGTGCCTCGGCATTGTCTTTGGTGGCGGGAGGAGGACTCGAACCTCCGACCTTTGGGTTATGAGCCCAACGAGCTACCACTGCTCCATCCCGCGATACATTGTTGTCGGAACCTCAGTCCCGGCTGTCAAGCGTCCTTTCCGTTTGACGAGTGCAAAGGTACGGACAATTTTTGAATTGACCAAATATTTGCGCGAAAAAATGATTAAAAAAGATAAAATCGCCGTAGAAACCGCCGTGCCCGGCCCTGAAATCTCGGTGCTTAGTCCGGGAAAGGAGTCCGAAGCTAATGCTTTTTCTCAGCAGTTTATGCTTTTCTCAGCCGGAGGCAGGTCCAGTTGTCCCCCTTGACTGTATGCCCCTCTTCGGTGAGCCCGAGCGGTGCAGCGGTCTGCATGACCACCGGGATGTCAGCTTCATAGAAGCCGCTCAGCAGCATCAGTCCGCCCGGTTTGAGGGCTTTGACGTAGGTGTGGAGGTCGCCGGTGATGATGTTGCGGTTGATATTGGCGATGAAGATGTCTGCATTTTCGTCGGCCGGGAGCTTGGAGGCGTCGCCGAGGATGACGTTGATTTCGGCGTGACCGTTGAGCCTGACGTTTTCAACGGCGTTGACCTGCGCGAAGGGGTCGATTTCGATGGCGGTGACCGGTCGGGCGCCGCGCATGGCTGCCAGGATGGCGAGGATTCCGGTGCCGGTGCCCATGTCGATGACGTTTTTCTCCTTGAGGTCGGCCTGAAGGAGTTGTTCGATAATCAGCGATGTGGTGGCGTGGTGTCCGGTGCCGAAGGCCATCTTCGGGTCGATTACAATGTCGTAGGGGCAAGTGGGGATGTCGGTGTGGAATGAGCTGTGTATCACACATTTGTCGCCGACAATGATTGGCTTGAAATAGTTTTTCTCCCATTCGCTGTTCCAGTCGCGCCCCTCGATGACGGTGGTTTTGCTGGAGGTGATGGCGGAGCTGAAGGGATACTGGCCGAAGACTTCGGCCAGAGCGGTGGCTGAATGGTTTTCCACCGGGATGTATGCGGTGAGTCCGGTTGTGTCAGGCACGAAACTTTCGTAGCCGGCGTCGGCCAGCAGGGCGGCAAGGAGGTCGGTGGCGGTTTCGTCGCAGGGGTCGAGGTCGACCCGGAGCTCAATGTAGTCGTTCATAAGTTGCGGTTGAAGGTTGAAATCCATCGAAAGGTCGGGAGTCAGTGACGGTCGCTTCCGAAGGGTTGTATCCTATTATTCCGCAAAGTTACTGATTTTTTCTGAAACTTTTGAAAAAGGTGACGGCCTTTTTTGTAAGTCGGAAGGCTGTTATGCCCAAAGTTATGTAGCTCATGATGTTCTCAATGCGTGAAAGTCCCGACTGCATGGCGGTTTCGGCCGGGGTCGCGCCGGGAATCACGGCTGTCATCAGCCGCTCTTTCTCAATCTGGATTTTCATTGAGTTGACAATCTTGCGCAGGCGGATTTCTTCGAGGGTCATCCCTTGGGCGGAGGTGGGATGCTCGGTGCGGGGGGTAGGTGATTCGCTCTTTTTCATGTTACTTGTTTTGGCCGATGTCCATGATGAGTTTGCTTATGAATCGTGCAATCGGGTTGATAATCAGTGGCTTGCGCAGAATTATCAGCAGAATTGCCAGAACGAAGTAAAATCCGCCGACAACGGCTGCGGCAGCAATCGGCGACATTGCCTCCTGAAGCAGCTGCATGAGCGCGATTGACAGGAACCCAAGCCCGAACATCAGCAGTATGAATCCGATGACAAACATCAGGGCTGCCGACAGAAACAGCGTAAGTTTCTCCATGGCAGTGAGTTTGGCGTTTTCGATATACAGGCCGATGAGTCGTTTGAGCGATGTTTTTGCGGCGGCGAATTTGCTGCTGAAGCTTTCGGATGATGAATTGTCGAGCATAGTTGCTTGGGCATTACCGGCTCCGGAATGCCGGACTTTGAGTTGAAACGTCGCGATAATCCGGAAAGCCTCCGGTGGGGTATTCGCCGGAGGCTTTCGGTTGATATTCTGTGTGTTAGCTCTTTGCTTCCTGAATCTCTTCGGCAATCTCGTCTACGAGCTGCTCGAATTCTTTCTTACGGCTGCACTTGCAGACGCCGTATTTCATCAGGAGGGATTTGATCTGGGCGCGGAGGTCTTCGCCTTTCTCGGGGGCGAAAAGCAGCGCTGCAGCTGCACCGGCGATTGCACCGCCGAGGAATGCTGCTACGAGTGTTGTGGCTTTCATTGTGTTTGCTTTTTAGTGTTGAATTTCAGTTGGCAGGGGAGGTTTATTAGCCCTTGACGGCGGCTACTTCTTCCTGGATCTCGTCAACGAGGGCGTCGAGTTTGCTCTTTTTCAGGTGGATGCCTTTCGAGTCGAGGTATTCTACGATGTCTTCGCGGAGGTCTTTACCCTTCTTGGGGGCGAAAAGCAGGCCGAGAGCAGCGCCGGCAACTGCGCCGCCGACAACAGCTAAGATGATGTCTAAATTCTTCATGATGATATAATTGAATTTTTGGGTTTGAAGTGTCATTGAATTCTGGCGAAGTGTCCCGATTCGTATTTCCGGAATGTCTGTCGGTCTATCCCGAATCAGGTCTTAACCTTTATGTAATATAACGGATTTTCGGGCGGAATGTTTGATTTGTTTCTCTGTTTTATTGGTCGTAATGTCGGTTAAGCTATCCCTTTCGGAATATTGAAATTCCTTAAATTGAGTGAAACACAATATATCGGTCCCGGCGGCATTTCAATATCCCGCGAAAATTTCGTAACTTTGCAGGTTCAAATCCACGCTTTGGCCCGGCCGGATTTTCGCCTTCCGATTTTCGCCGGCCACACATTATTATATATAATGAAGAAATCAGATACAAAACCTGCCGTCCGCATCGAAGATTCCGGCTCCGAGGATATCGTTGTGCGCGGCGCCAAGGTCAACAATCTCAAGAATATCGACGTCACCATCCCCCGCGGGAAATTCGTGGTGATTACCGGTCTTTCGGGTTCCGGCAAGTCGTCGCTGGCTTTCGACACTCTCTACGCCGAGGGGCAGCGCCGGTATGTAGAGTCCCTTTCGGCCTACGCCCGTCAGTTCCTCGGCAAGATGCCCAAGCCTGAATGTGATTTTATCCGCGGTCTTCCCCCGGCCATTGCAATCGAGCAGAAGGTAAACACGCGCAATCCGCGAAGCACTGTCGGCACTTCTACCGAAATTTACGACTATCTCCGTCTGCTTTTCGGCCGCGTCGGTCACACGTATTCTCCGGTTTCCGGCTGCGAGGTCCGCAAACATTCCGTCAAGGATGTCGTGGACACCGCCCTGTCGTACCCCGAAGGTACCCGCATGGCGGTGGTTGCCCCGCTGCTCCTCCCCGAGGGGCGCACGCTGCCGCAGCACCTCGAAATCCTCTCGAAGGGTGGATATTCCCGTCTGTATCGCGACGGCAAGTTTTTCAATTTCGATGAACTTCTCGCCTCGAAGAAAGCTCCCAAGGTTTCCGACGGCTATGAACTGCTCATCGACCGTATGTCGGTCAGCAATGACCCCGACGAGCTGGCCCGTCTGGCTGACTCGGCCGAGACTGCTTTCTTCGAGGGGCGCGATGCCCTGACCCTGGTGGTCTGGGGGGCCGACGGGTTGCACCGTCATGAATTTTCCAAGGCTTTCGAGGCCGACGGAATCAAGTTCCTGGAGCCTTCCGACATGCTTTTCAACTTCAACAACCCTTACGGGGCGTGTCCGCGCTGCGAGGGGTTCGGGAAATGCGTAGGAATCGACGAGCGGCTGGTGATTCCCAACCCGGCGCTGTCGGTCTACGCCGGGGCTGTAGAGTGCTGGCGTGGCGAGAAGATGGGCCTTTGGAAGAAGGAGTTCATCCATGCTGCCGGCCAGACGGGGTTCCCCATTCACAAGCCTTACGCCGACCTTTCACAGGATGAGAAGGACAAGCTCTGGCATGGCGTCGGAGCCTCATCCGGTATCGACGGTTTCTTCAGGATGGTCTCGGAGAATCAGTACAAGATTCAGTATCGCGTGATGCTGTCGCGTTACCGCGGCAAGACGGTTTGTCCGGATTGTCAGGGACGCCGTCTGCGCCCCGAGGCTTACTATGTGAAGGTGGGGGGCAAGACTATCTCCGACCTGGTTTCGATGCCTGTTTCCGACCTGCGCGAATGGTTCCGCAACCTGCAGCTTTCGGAGGCTGACGCCAGGATTGCCAGGCGTCTGCTGGCCGAAATCAACAGCCGTCTCGGTTTTCTGGTGGATGTGGGATTGGAGTATCTTACGCTGGATCGTCTGTCGTCGACCCTCTCCGGCGGTGAAAGTCAGCGAATCAACCTCGCAACTTCGCTCGGCTCGTCGCTGATAGGGTCCCTTTACATTCTCGATGAACCCAGCATCGGTCTCCATAGCCGCGACACCGAGAAGCTGATTTCCGTGCTCCGTGCCCTTCAGGAGCTCGGCAACACTGTTGTGGTCGTTGAACACGACGAGGATATCATGAAGGCCGCTGACTGGATTATCGACGTCGGTCCCAGGGCGGGACGTCTCGGCGGCGAAATCGTGTATGAGGGAACGGTTGCTGATCTCCCGAAAGCCAAGGACAGCTACACCGCCAAGTATCTCACCGGCGAAATGCAGATTCCTGTTCCCAAGACCCGCCGAAAGTCTTCCAGTTTTATCGAGGTCAAGGGTGCCCGCGAGCATAATCTCAAAGATATTGATGTGAAATTCCCGCTGGGTGTGCTGACCGTGGTGACCGGCGTCAGCGGTTCCGGCAAGTCCACTCTCGTGCGCGACATATTATATAAGGCGCTGATGCGTGCCAAGGGGTTCCCCTCCGACGCCCCCGGCGCTTTCAAGCAGCTGACCGGCGACATCGGGTGTATTAGCGACGTTGAGTTCGTTGACCAGAATCCCATCGGCAAGTCGACCCGCTCCAACCCCGCGACTTATCTGAAGGCTTACGACGAAATCCGTCAGCTTTTCGCCAGTCAGCAGGGCGCAAAGCAGATGGGCTTTACTCCGGCGTATTTCTCGTTCAACACCGAAGGGGGACGCTGTGAGGAGTGCAAGGGCGAAGGCACCATCACCATTGAGATGCAGTTCATGGCCGACATCACCATCCCCTGCGAAACTTGCGGCGGCAAGCGTTTCAAGCGCGATGTTCTTGAAATCGAGTACCGCGGCAAAAACATTTACGATGTCCTTGACATGACGGTCAACGAAGCCATCGAATTTTTCTCCGGGGATTCTTCGGCTCAGGCCAAGCGCATTGTCCGCCGGCTCCAGCCGCTTAGTGACGTCGGTCTCGGCTACATTAAGCTTGGGCAGTCCTCTTCGACTCTTTCAGGCGGCGAAAACCAGCGTGTCAAGCTCGCCTACTTCCTGGCGATGGAAAGCGCGCCGCCTACTTTGTTTATCTTCGATGAGCCCACCACCGGTCTTCACTTCCACGACATCAATCTTCTGCTCGACTCCTTCAACCGCCTTATCGCCAAAGGACACACCGTCCTGATTATCGAGCACAACCTTGATGTCGCCAAAACCGCCGACTACATCATCGACCTCGGCCCCGAAGGGGGCGCAGCCGGCGGCTTCGTTGTAGCCTCCGGCACCCCCGAGGAGTTCGCCTCCCTCGCCACCACACCCGCCTGCCCCTCCCACACCGCCCTCCACCTCCTCCCCAAGCTCCCCTAATCCCTCTCCCTTCCTCTCCTCTCTTTCCCTCTCTCCCTCTCCTTTTTTCTCCCTTTTTTCTCCCTTTTTCTCCCTCTTTGCGCCCTTCCGTAATGGCTGGTTACCGCGGGCAAATCGGCGATTTGCCGCAAGGGTGGGGGCGGTGGCTGAGATGTGGCTGTTTTGGCTATCGGGGCTAATTGATTTGATATCAGGAGGTTAAAGTAAATAGCAAATAAAAACATGTTTTTTAGCATAAAATTTTTGCCAAAATGTTTGGTGGTTTCAGAAAAAGGGTGTAACTTTGCACTCGCTTTCGGGACGGAGGTCCTGCTGAAATCCGGAGTTCCGGTTTCAGTTTAGTTGAAAACGCTGCCGATAAGTTACGAAGTGCAACCAAA
>CABUTS010000070.1 GCA_902494515.1 uncultured Muribaculaceae bacterium
AAGCGATTTTTTGACGTAAGCGGAATCGACCCACAAACGACATTAAATGCTAAACTTGTCAAGGAACTCTTTGGCCTTGCGGCTGATGCTGCTTAGCCGTTATGTTGATTTTTTAACGGACTATTGTAATTAAGGGAGTTTTGACATGTGGAGGATTGGGTAGGGTTTCCATTCGGAATCGGTATCGGAACGGGAGGACACAAGGAAGCCCATCCGCTCATAAAAGCCTACGGCCTGGGTATTTTGCTCGTTGACATCGACTTTTGATATGCCATATTCGTTTAACGCAAACTGAATCAAGGACTTGCCTATGCCTTTGCCCCGGGAATCGTTGTCGACAAACAGCATCTCAACCGAATCCTCCGACAATCCGATAAAACCGACAAGTTTTCCCTCCGCCTCACAACCGACAATCCGTCCCTCCTCCTCATATCCGAACAGACTGACATACCGGAAGTATTCCGGCAGTCTCGATTTATAATACCTGAAATCTTCCGGTCGCAGAAAATCATGCGTCGCAATGACCGCACTTTCCCATATCGCGGCAAGTTGCGGGTAGTCGGTCTCAACAATCGGTCGTATCATTATCTGAACATTTATAATTATGGCACCGGATTTCCTTATGCCGATATTTTTTTGACTATCTGCATGGCCCTGTGTATGGCTTCCAAACCGGAGTGTCGGCAATCTTTCCTTCCGTGTTGATATGACAGGTTACTGCGACTTCATATTCTTCCTCTTCGCCGAAGCCGTCCTCGTCTGCGGGACAGTAACAGTAGGGAGATATAACCCAGGTGACAGGTGCTTTTCCTTCGTTGTTGAAGTTCCCGACCGTGAAACTGCATGCCGTCATATCCCAGTCGTTGTTTTCCTGACGGATTTGTGAAAGCAGTATTTCGGGGAAATCCTCGATGCTGCATATTTTCACCTTACGGTCTCTGTCCACCAGAACGGTCGATTTTTTTCTGACCGGGTCGAGCAGACATATTGCCTTACCGTATCTGAACAGTTCCAGTCCCCAACCTACTTTTCTGATTTTCCCTTTCTTCTGAGAAGCCATGAAATCCATCACCGAATCATAGTCATTGAGCTCCGTTGCAGCAAAGATCTTGGCAAGGGCAGCCTTGCGTTTACTTTCCATTGTCTGTTTCTGTACCGTTTCTGAACATACGTTGAACGCTTTCACTGCGCGGCTCTCGAAGCTGTCAGATCCAACCTGCCGTGCAATCTCCGGAATGTTGCCTGTATATAAAATATCAGAGTCCGAGATATACTCTTCCGGACCGCAGCAGTAGATTCCAACCGACAGCCGGTAGTCTCGCTCCGAGACTTTTTGGAGATCAAGAACCAGATTGACATCCCATTCATAGGGGAACGGCAAGGGCTGCTCGAGATAAACACAACCGAGATTCGGAGAATCAGTGGGCAGTTCCTCATAAGCCTGCCCCTGAGGATATTCCTCGGCCTCTTTGACCTTAAGCGGCACAATCAGCTGCCTGGCACCCATCACGACCCACTTGTCCTGCGGATTCAGCAAACTCTCCTCAATGAGCGGTCGGAGTCTGCTGAACATCGACCATATTGATTTGTTGTAAGCATCCATGGCTTAGTGTTTAAACAAGCTGGTCGGAGATGGAAAGGATGAGGTCGCGGAGCTGGAGGGTGTCGGTGAACTTGGCGGGAAGGGCGTCGTAGCCGAGGATGGCTCCGAGGATGTTGCCGGCGACGGCTCCCGTGGAGTCGCTGTCGCCGCCATGGTTTACGGCACTGATCATGCAGCCGTTGAAATCGTCGATGTGGCGCAGTACGCTGAAGATGGCGATTGCCAGGGTCTCTTCGGCAACCCAGCCACCGCCGAGGCTGTTCTCGATGATTTTACAATCCGGAAGCCGATTGTCTTCAAGACTGATGGCCTTGCGGATGATCTGCTCAAATGCTTCAAGAGCCTGCGCACCGGAATAAACGGACTTGACAACCTCCAGAGCTTTGCCGACAATCTCCTTGAACGCCGTTGCGTCAGTCTGCTCTGCGTCGATACAAAGCTGAACAATTACCGCCATGGCTGCCGATGAGATGGTGCTCAGCGGATGTTGATGAGTGAGCTCGGCTGCTTCTCCTGCCAGCCGGGCTGTTTCATCGAGGTTCCAGCTATGTGTGGCGCCATAAATGCCTATCGGCGCCATCCTCATGATGCCGCCGCACCCCTTGCTCAGATTCACCGGCTCTTTACTTCTGCGAATGGCATCCAACGCCGTCATACAGGTGTTGCCGGGCGCACGGCGCTGATTGAGTTCCTCAATCCCGGCAAGTTCAGATTTATAGCTAATCTTGACCTTCCTGCCAGCCTGAGGACCAAACCATGCGAGATAAGCATTACAGATTGTCGGAACGATGGGCCGACCGCTTTTCACCGCCTCTAACAGCCCTTCGGCCGTGTAAAGCGTCATCTGAGTGTCGTCGGAGAACAATGCCTTGTAGTACCGGAGATTATCCTCCAGCCAGGGATAGCTCTTGTCGTACTCAGTGATGCCCTCGTCGCCGTATCTGGCTCTGATTTCCGCAAAGGAATATATAAACTCAACGGGATACCCGAATGCATCGCCGATAGCTCCGCCGATCAGGCAACCCCTGGCCTTATCCTGCAATTGTTCTTTTGTCATGGTCTTACTTTTTAGGGATAACGTTATCGGTTATAAGACAGTCGATGTTCTCGACCGTTATCTCGCTATCATCGCCAAACTCCACTCGTCCGCCGGCTTCGGTAATATAATATCCTGCTTTAACCAGCTCAATCGTGTTTCTGAACTCCAGAATTCTCATTTGCCTGATTTTGTCATATGCCTCAAAGTCTCCGCAGCTTATATATGGTTTCATAATCGAAAGTTTTTTGCAAAAATACAACAAATCCTGCAAAATACCGTTAAATTAAGTACTTAATTATGGCTAAACAGGATTATATACAAAAGAACCGCGAATGGCTTGCGGCTAAAGCTCAGGAGCCAGGCGTGATGCCTCTTGACAAGGGCGTCTATTATAAAGTGCTCAAAAAGGGGGACATGAAATCGCAGTGCCCGAACCGCGGCAGCGTTGTCACCGCACATTATGTCGGCAAAACCATCAACGGCAAGACTTTCGACAGCAGCCGTGGCGCTACAGCCCCGGCATTCCGGCTGCGCGACCTCATCTCCGGCTGGATAATCGCCCTGCAGAAGATGCACATCGGCGACCGGTGGGAAATCTACATACCCGCCGAACAAGGTTACGGCCGGTTCAGTCAGCCCGGCATCCCCGGCGGCTCGACATTGGTCTTTGATATCGAACTCCTCGGCGTAATGTAACTCATGACAAAAGCTTTGCATGGGTTAGATTGAACAATTTCCCCCGATATTTGACTGATTACTACCTGTCAGATATCGGGGGTCGCTGCAAATTAATCTTCCGCACAATGGGTGTGGCAGTTCAAAACAGCGTATTATATATAAATGAACAGTTTCTCCCCATTGTTGGGAGATATAACACTGTCGGTGAAATATTAAATTATTAACTTTGTAGCATCATTTGTATTACCTGTCTAAGAACCATAATCACATTCACAAAATGAGGTTTCCATTGCAAAATCAATCATATATCATGAAATTTCTTAGAAAACTCATGTTAGTCAGCCTGTTGGCTGCATCTTTCGCCGCTCCGGCGAAGGAAACGGGGCAACAGCCCTTTGTTCAGGGTGAGCAGTGGCTCGACACCGAGGGCAATCCGATCAACGCCCACGGCGCCGGTATGCTGTATCACAACGGTAAGTACTATATGTACGGCGAATACAAGGTGGGCGAGACCATCCTCCCCGAATGGGCCACATGGGAATGTTACCGCACCGATGTTACGGGCGTAAGCTGCTATTCCTCCTCCGACCTGCGCAACTGGAAGTTCGAAGGTGTTGTCCTCAAGGCCGAGGAAGATCCTTCGAGCGACCTCCACAAATCCAAGGTTCTGGAGCGCCCCAAGGTTGTCTATAATGCCCGGACCGGGAAATTCGTGATGTGGGCCCACGTTGAGAGCGCCGACTACGGCAAGGCAGCCGCCGGGGTGGCTGTGGCCGATTCGCCCGTCGGCCCGTTCAGGTATCTCGGTTCGTTCCGGCCCAACAACGCCATGAGCCGCGACCAGACGGTGTTTGTCGACGATGACGGCTGTGCCTATCAGTTCGCCTCGTCTGAAAACAATCAGACGATGTACATCAACGAGCTGACCGACGACTATCTGCGCCCCACCGGCCGCTATACCCGCAACTTTATCGGCGCGAGCCGCGAGGCTCCGGCGGTGTTCAAGCGCGGCGGAAAGTATTATGTACTTTCATCCGGTTGCACCGGATGGGACCCGAATGTCGCTCAAGTAGCTGTGGCTGACTCAATTATGGGAGAGTGGACTGTAATCGGAGACCCCTGCCGCGGACCCGAGGCCGACAAGACTTTTTATGCGCAGAGCACCTATGTTCAGCCGGTGCAGGGCAAGCAGGACTGCTACCTCGCCATGTTCGACCGCTGGAACAAAAAGGATTTGGAAAATTCCCGTTACGTATGGCTTCCGATAGTCTGGGAAGGCAGCACTCCCACCATCCCCTGGAGCGAGACCGTTACATTCGACGGCTTTAAAGATAAAAAGCGTTTCGAGGCCGGTAACGGCACGTTCCTGCTCAATGGCGAGCCTTTCGTGGTGAAAGCCGCCGAGCTTCATTATCCCCGTATTCCCCGCCCCTACTGGGACCAGCGCATCAAGCAGTGCAAGGCTCTGGGTATGAACACCATCTGTCTGTACACTTTCTGGAATTCTCATGAACCGAAGCCCGGTCAGTTCGACTTCACCGGCCAGAATGACCTCCGCGAGTTCGTGAAGCTCTGTCAGGCTAACGACATGAAGGTGATTCTCCGTCCCGGTCCGTATGTCTGCGCCGAATGGGAGAT
This sequence comes from uncultured Muribaculaceae bacterium, assembly GCA_902494515.1. Taxonomy (GTDB): domain Bacteria; phylum Bacteroidota; class Bacteroidia; order Bacteroidales; family Muribaculaceae; genus UBA7173. The sequence goes on from CABUTS010000070.1 coordinate 4,959, forward strand.
GGGCGGCCTCCCCTGGTGGCTGCTCAAGAAGAAGGATATCCGTCTGCGCGAAGCCGACCCCTATTTCCTGGAGCGCGTCGACAAGTTCCAGAAGGCCGTGGCCGAGCAGGTGGGTGACCTCACTGTTTCCGACGGCGGTCCCATCATTATGGTGCAGGTGGAGAACGAATACGGTTCCTACGGCATCGACAAGCCGTATGTTGCCGCCATCCGCGATATGCTCCGCAAGAACTTCGGCAACGATGTCACGCTGTTTCAGTGCGACTGGTCGTCGAACTTCCTGAACAACGGTCTTGACGACCTGATCTGGACCATGAACTTCGGCACCGGCGCCAACATCGACCAGCAGTTTGCCAAGCTGAAAGAGGTCCGCCCCGAATCTCCGCTGATGTGCTCCGAGTTCTGGAGCGGATGGTTCGACAAATGGGGTGCCAACCATGAGACCCGTCCGGCTGCCGACATGATCGCCGGTATCGACGAGATGCTCTCCAAGAACATCTCCTTCAGCCTCTACATGACTCACGGCGGCACAAACTGGGGTCATTGGGCCGGCGCTAACTCCCCCGGTTTTGCCCCCGACGTAACCTCCTACGACTACGACGCCCCCATCAGCGAGTCGGGTCAGCTCACCCCGAAATACTGGGAGCTCCGCAAGACCCTCGCAAAATATATGAACGGCGAACAGCAGGTCAAGGTGCCCGCGTCCATCAAGCCCATCGAGGTTCCCGCCTTCGCTTTCACCGAGGTCGCTCCCCTCTGGGACAACCTCCCCGCAGCCAAGTCCGACACCGACATCCGGACGATGGAGGAGTATGACCAGGGCTTCGGCTCGATCATCTACCGCACCGTCCTCCCGGCTCTCCCGAAGGGTGGTCTGCTGACTGTCAGCGATCCCCACGACTACGCCCAGGTGTTTGTCGACGGCAAATTTGTCGGCAAGCTCGACCGCCGCAACGGCGAGAAGGAGCTTGCCCTTCCCGCCTGCGCCAAGGGAGCCCTGCTCGACATCCTCGTCGAGGCTATGGGCCGCATCAACTTCGGCCGCGCAATCAAGGACTTCAAGGGTATCACCGGCAATGTTACAGTTACGGTCGACCAGGACGGTCATCAGTTTGTCTGCGACCTCAAAAACTGGCAGGTTTTCAACATCGAGGATCAGCTCGACACCTACACCTCCATGAACTTCCGTCCCCTGACCGAGGCTGACAAGGCCGACGGCCGCTATCCCATCGGTGCATACCGCGCCACTTTCAACGTCAGGAAACCCTCCGACACCTTCCTGAACTTCGAGACCTGGGGCAAGGGATTGGTTTACGTCAACGGCCACCCGATGGGACGCATCTGGGAGATCGGTCCGCAGCAGACCCTCTACATGCCCGGCTGCTGGCTGAAAAAGGGTGAAAACGAGATTGTTGTCTTCGACGTCATGGGTCCCCGCGAGGTCACCAGCGCCGGTCTGAAAGAGCCGAAGCTCGACCAGCTCCTCGTCAGCAAACGCGCCACCCACCGCGAACCGGGCCAGGAGCTCAAGCTCGCCGGCCTCACCCCCAACGCCTCCGGACAGTTCGCTCCCGGCAACGGATGGCAGGCGGTGAAACTCGCCGCTCCCGCCAAGGGGCGCTACGTATGCATCGAAGCTGTCAGCTCCCAGGACGGCAAGGACTTAGCCGCCATCGCCGAACTCTATCTGCTAGACGGCAAAGGGGAACGCCTCTCGCGCGAACCCTGGACAGTGCTCTACGCCGACTCCGAGGACATGAAGGGTGTAAACCGCTCCGCCGACAAAACCTTCGACCTTCAGGAATCCACCTACTGGCAGACCGCCCCCGACGCCAAGTATCCCCACGCCATCGTCCTTGACCTCGGCGCCACCCACACCATCACCGGCCTCCACTACCTCCCCCGCATGGAATCCGAAGTCCCCGGCGCCATCAAATCCTACCGCATCTACGTCTCCCCCGACAACTTCCAATACTGATCCACTGTTGAATCAGCCATTCTCGTTGTCCGACACAGAATTATAAAACGCAGCGCCCCCTGACACCGCAAGGCGTCTCCGGGCGCTGCCTTTGACACCGCCCCTGACATCGTCCCTGACATTGCAGAAAAAACCTCATCAAACAAATTTATTTGGTATTCTCGCAGGAAAGTATTAACTTTGCCACGCAAAAAGCTCCTATGCACCGCCCAACCGCCGCATAGCCAGCCAAATAAAAGCTCCTATGCACCGTTCAACCGTCGCATAGCCAGCCAGATAATACCTCCAGCCGCAATAGCTCAGTCGGTAGAGCATTTCATTCGTAACGAAAAGGTCGTGGGTTCGAGTCCCACTCGCGGCTCTCCAAAGAGGCTGTATCGTAATCCAACGATTATACGATACAGCTTCTTTATATTTTTCAACTTGTTATATAAAGAGGGCGCATCATATTTTGATACAGCCGCTCTTTCATTATCAATCAGTTACGCTAAATTCGGTCGGATGATAGAAAAAAGGTCGGATGACAAGAAAAGAAACAGTCAAATTAGCCTAAAAACTATCTGATTTTTAGTCATCTATCCGAAATTAGGACAAACTAGTCGTAAATATGACTAACTACTCGTAAAATCGAGCCAACTACTCGTTTTTACCTTCAACTACTTATTTTTGGTCTCAACTACTTGTTTTGGAGTTGTAACTACTTGTTTTCGCTTATTTCGGGGTTTTCGCTTATTTCGGGGTGGAATCCTGCTCAATCCATTTCTTCCCTATCGGTTTGATGAGATTGGCTGCATCTAATTCCTTAAGAATATTGCCGACCATTTGACTGTTCTGTTCGGGGGTGTTGCGGCTAGGGAGAGTGCCGGCGAGATATTCCATGATATCGCTGCGCTTGGCTCCGTCGCTGCCGGAGTTCTGGATGTACTGGAGCACCATGTGCTTTATCTTATCGCGTTCAAGGCCGACAACGCGAGTATAACCGGATAGTTGCTTGGTTTTCTTAGCCACAGTCAGTGAGATGCGGTAGTTTGGAGCTTCGCCTTCGATGAGTCCGCGCAGAATCATGTCCTGCGCTACGGTTTCGTCGATGCGGTGGCCCTTCTGAATGGCATCGAGCGAGATGCAGTCCCAAAGAGTCAGCGTGTCGTTGTTCTTGAGCATATTCGTGTAGCGTTCGTCAATGGACGTTCCGTAGATGCGGACTGCCACATGCTGTCGGTCGTTGTCAATCTCATAGTCAGGCATGGGGAAACGACGCTCCCACTGCTCGGTGAACATCTTCTTGATACCACGGCTCACGGTATCAATCATATTGAAATATGTCAGTTGTCTTATTCTTCGGATGTATTAAGTTGCTCTTATAATAAGTTTCCGGACTTATTCCCATAATCTATATCTGGCTCGGCGGCTAAATGAATCTGTTATTCTTAAACCTAAACATAGGGATAATGGGAAACGCGTAGAAAACGCGTAAATAACGCGTAAAACGCTTTGCTCATTATGCCCCCAATCCCAGAACACCTTTAGTAGTTATCAACCAGGCCTTACCATTGTCAGTTTTAACCAGAAGGCCATCAGCTTGCATAGCTCTAAGCATGTTGGAGACATGATCCAACTTCTGCTTCCTTGTCAAGCTTGCTGGCAAACTCTGTTCTATAATCTCAAAAGCATCTGCGCGTTTGAAACCAGCGTTACCGGCATTAACCGCAAGTTGTAAAACTAATTTTATAAGTGCCTTCTTGTTAAGACCTGTTTCTCTGGTATATTGGCCGACTTGCTGAACCTTCTTAGCCACGGACAATGCGATATTATATCGAGGAGCTTTGCCTTCGATAAGCTTTTTATCTTTCAAATGGCGGGCAGCCTCCTTAGTGATCGGACGATGTGTCCTGACCGCATCAAGCCATAGACACTCCGTAAGGCTAAGTGTCGAATCACTCTTAAGCAGGTCGGTATAAGCGTCGTCGGAAGCGATGCCATAGATTGTAACGCTTACTGTCTTTGCGTTATCATCAATCTCATATTCGGGCATAGGGAAGAAACGTCTCCTTTGTTCTTTGAACAATTTCGGGATGCCTCGACCGACGGTGTCTATCATGTTGAAGTGAACCATTCCATGAGTTAGACACGTATTACGATAAACCTTCTGTGGACCTTTGTCAATTAGCACTTTCTCTACAGTGCCCGGAATGAAAGTGCCGCGGTTGCTGTAATAAAGGAATCCTTCATTTTCAACCAAAGTCACTCTTCCTTCAAGCGAATAATCCTGATGTGCGATACAATTATGGAGAGCTTCGCGAATAGAGTAATCCTCATACTGCTTCATCGTGTCAGGGAAAAGTGTACCGCCAGGAAGCTCCCTCATTGTCTTATTCCTGATTTTCGCAAAGATTTTATCAACGGTCAGAATATATGGAATGGTATAATGCTCGTAGTCCACGACTTCTCCGTCCTTATCCTTCCATACCCATGTAATCTGAGCGTTTGCAGGATGAATCTTTTGCAGTGCGATAGGTCGGCCCAACAGAAGAAATGCTGCGCAGATTTGCCTCATTACTTAGTGCTGAGAAATACTTGCCCAAATCATCGAAGTCGAAATTGTTCTCCGCCTTCTTGAACTCCACTACCTCCGATTCCTTATGTTGAATCAGCGAGTGAAATAGCTGCTTATATGTCGAGTTGTCTGTAGTCATAACAACACCATTTATTTGAATGCTACAGGAGGCATATTCTGAATTACTGGCTTAGCTTGAAACATAAATGGTTCAGCTGTATTTATCGCTTTATCTGATACTTCTTTTTCTGCCAAAACAGCTTTTATGCGATTAACTGGAATTGGTTTATCTGTATTTCTCATTACAATACAACTTCTTGTAATACTATGCAAAATTAGTCAAAATTATCCAGAGAACAAAGTGATTTGGTTAGATAGCGATTATCAAAAAAATGATTTTAACGAGTGGTGTAGTTATACAACTCTTTTGGTTTCACTGTCTATGTGAAATAGTTTTGTTAAGGGGAAAGACTCCATAAGGATTTAGTTTATTAAGTACTAAAGTTCCAGTGGCGGTATTGAGTCGATGGCGGCTTGCTTGAGCGAGTCGACGGCGCGGGGGTACTTCTCGGTGTGGGCAAGGCAACTGTGGCCGGGGATGCTGGCGACGGTTTTGATGTTAGCCTTATCTTCCTCGGTCATATTGCTTTTGATTTTTTTCGACAACAATTTCATCTTCGGGTCAGAACTTTTCCACGCCCCACTTTTTGTTGGGCTTGCTGCCCATTTTCAGCACCAGCTCGCCACCGTTGAGGAGCTCGGAGGCGGGGAAGCGGAAGGAGTTGAGCGGTCGGCCGTTGAGCATGGCTGACTGCACGTATTTGTTGGCCCGGGAGGCGCCTTCGGCGCGTATCACGAACTTGTCGCCGCGGCCATATCGGCCACCGAGGTCTATCTCGATTTTCTCGAAGAGCGGGCTGGCTATCTCGTAAACGGGGTTCACGTTGCATCCGCCATCGATCTGGAACAGGCCGATGGATGCCATCAGGGCCCACGCGCTCATCTGTCCCTGATCTTCGTCGCCGAGATAGGCGTTGGCTCTGCCCCAGCCGTAGTAGCGGTCCAGGACGGCACGGCTCCACTTCTGAGTGAGCCATGGTTTGCCCAGATAGTTATAGATGAAGGGCATATGCATGGTCTGCTGATTGCCCTGCACCACGGGATAGTTCCAATACTGGTCGTTGGGCGCGTTATAACGGACGCTGTCGCTTCTCACAAAACCTTCGTCGAGACGGTCGGCGAACTTGTTCGCGCCGACAAGTCGAACCAGTGCCGGTATGTCCTGTGGCACAAAGAACGACATCTGCCAGGCGTTGGCCTCGACATAGTGATGATTGGCGTGGCTGGTAATGGGGTCGAACGGCTCGTCCCAGCTGCCGTCGCTGTGACGCACATGGCAATAGCCGTTTTTCGGGTTAATGGCGTTGCGCCACCAGGAAGCGCGGTCGTTGAAGAGCTCGTAGTCGGCAGTCTTCCCCAGCGCCTTGGCGAACTGACCGAGCGCCCAGTTGTCGTAAGCATACTCCATTGTGTTCGAGAAGCGCCCCAAATCCATCGGAACATACTTGTACTTGAGGAACGCCTCCAGGTCGCGGTTTCCGGCAAAACCGCCTTCTACCCGCTGTGCCGGCGTGGTTTCCATCTTCCGGCACGCCTCGAACGCTTTCTCGGCATCGAAGTCGCGGATACCCATCTGATAGGCGCCTACAATGAGCGGCACCTCATGTTCAGCCACCATGACAGGGATATATTCCATGCCGGCCGGCCCCTTGCCGAGCCATCCGTTGGCGTCGTACATGGCAAGCTGCGAGCGCGCCCAGCGACCACTCCATTCGGGAGTCACCAGGTTCCAGAACTGATTGAGATTCCAGAAGGTGTTCCAGAAAGCATCGCACCCCAGCGCCACATCCGTCAGCGGATTGGCCAGCTTGCGCTTCTGTTCGTCGGCCGAGATCCACTCGCCGTTGACGTCGCTCCAGGTGTTGCGGCTGCAGAGCGCACGGTACATGTTATTGTAGAAACGCATCTTCTCCGAGCGGTCGTTGGAGGTGATTTTCAGTCGGTTGAAAAGGTCGTTCCATGTGTCGGAAAGGTTCCGGCACACCCCGTCGAAGCTCCAGCCGAAAGGTCCGGAAATTTCCGTCGCAAGATTCTGCCGAGCATTCTCGAGGCTCACCAGCGAAATACCGGTGCGCACCTGCACCACGGAGTCTTTCGTCGTATCGAATTCGGCAAATGCACCGGCGTCCTTCAGATCCTTGCCGGTTATTCCCTCCTTGGGATTCATCACCAGCTCGCCATCCGTCCAGACCCCGAACTGAGTCATCGGTTTGTCAAACTCTATGACGAAGTAAATCGTATAGTCCTGATCGGCATCCGAGGACCACACCTGACGGGAAAGCTGGTGCGAAACACCCTCAATGCAGGTAGAACTGACGCGGCGGAGCTGCACCTCGGGAAGAATATAGTCATACTCCGAGGGGATGTGCAGGTCAATCAGCACGCGCGAATGTTCGCGGTCCTTCGGGAAGGTATATCGCTGGAAGCTGCATCGCGTGGTTGCCGTCACCTCCGCATCGATTCCGTAGTCCTCCAGGAAAATGCGGTAATGGTCAAGCGGAGCCTCCTCTTTCGAGCGGTCCACGCGCGAGCGGTAGCCGGAGTCGGGATCGCTCTCATCCCCTTCATGGATTATAAGTTTTCCGTTGGTGGCAATCATGCCCAGTCCGGACATGGTCCATTCGTGGATATGGCTGAAGCATCCGATATTCTCAAAACTGTACTGATAGCCCGCCTGCCACCCTTTGTTCTGGTTGTCAGGGCTGATCTTCACCATGCTGAATGGCATCCAGGGTCCGGGAGCTATCATCCAGCGGGAGTGGGCGGTGCCGATGCGGGTGTCGACATAGTCGGCGAGCGTCTGCACGCGCTGCGGCGAACGGGTCACCCGGCCCTCGCGGACCATCTTGCCGTCAATCGCCACACGATAGGTGCTGGTGAGTTCATGGTCCACTGCCGGCATCGGGGCCTCCAGAATATAGCGACGCTCCTCGAGAATCTGCGACAGGATTTCCCGTCCGTCGACACTTACCGAAATGCGGGGCCGGCCTTCGAGATGTTCCACATCGATCAGCAGCGGCTGAGCCATTGAGCCATCGTCAGCGGCAAGCTGATAGCCGGCAGCCGACACATCGCGGACAAAACCCTTGGCGGGGCGTTCGAGCACTGCCCCGTCGGGACCTTCGAGGCGCAACTGGTCGAACATCAGCCATGAGCCTTCTAAGGTATTGAGATTGATAAGGTTGCCCCCCTGACGAATTACCCCGTCAGGGATGTCGATGCGCAAAATCTGTTCACGAGCATTAGACACATCGCCGTCGATTGTGCTGTCACTGCCGCCGGGCTGAAGACGCACATTGCGGCTGAAATCGTTGACGGACACCTTGAGCAGCGGAGGCTGCGACTTGCTGCAGTCCGTCAGGTCGATGACCAACGTCCACTTCCCGTCGGCAGGTTTGTCAAGACCGAAGAGAACGTTTATGTCATGCGTACGCCATCCGGCGGTACCCCATGTTCCGCCCCATATATCGGCCGGACCAGGCAACACTGCCGGAAACTTTTCAGCTAACTTCGAGTGATTCACAAGATAATAAGTATCCTCATAGCCGAAGTCCTCATATACGAAACGCTTATAACGGTTGTTCCCGAGCGCAAACTCATCGGCCGAGTTATCCGCCTGTCCGAGGGTAAAAACATCCCCGGCGAACGCGCCGCTTGAAGATGCAGACAGAGCCATCAGAAAGGCAATCATACACTTATTATTCATGATGTCAGGTCTTTTAAGGTCAAAAGTTTTGCAAATATACTAACATCCCTCCGATTTGCCACCATACTGTAGCGCTTATCGCCACTCCACATAACACCCGAGATTGACAGTCACGTCGGACAGGCAATCGTGCCTTCAAAAACGTCATTGAAGCCGACCATTCGTTTATGCGGGACGAAAAACGCCCGCACAGTCCGGGCAGGCAGGTAGAAAAATGGAGTCGTCTATAAAAAAGCTCTAAAATTTATTCATTTTTTCAAAATAAATACGTTACCTTTGTTGCTGCAATCCTTCATGGCCAAATTATTCTGCGTCATTGATAATCTCACCTATAGGATTGAATCAATACATAACCTTAATTTCCTAATGTCCAATCTTCCCTGTTTTTTCTTAATTTCTGATTGCTCAGCTTAACCGAATGACGTAAGTTGGATACATCAGCAGATAAAGAAATTTTTTACTTTCCCTTATTTCAATACTTCGGTAAATTTTTAAAGTTATCGGCACAAGCGGTTGCCTAAGCCGCTGAGCCTGATTATTTAACCCGTTAAAAATCAATGAATTAGTTAACAAAGTTTAGCATAATAAAAT
>CABUTS010000071.1 GCA_902494515.1 uncultured Muribaculaceae bacterium
CCCAGTTCCTCACAGTAAACCTTGTCACCAACGCCACCAGCGGTGCTCTCAGCCGTGCTGAAGGCGACCCCTCCGACAGCGAGGGCACTAAGGCCAACTACGAAGATGGCCTTGCAGCTGAAAACGCTGTTACAAAGGTTCGTTTCTACTTCTTCGATGCAGCTGGCAATGCTGCCGATGTTAAGGGCGGCAATTCCAACTATCTCGACTGGACCAACAACATCTCGACTGAAGATCCCACTGAAACTCCCAATGTCGAGAAGGTCCTCAGCGCAACTCTGGTAATCCAGTCTCCCGAAGGCGATGAGAAGCCCGCCCAGATTGTTGCTATCATCAACCCCACCAACGAAGCAGCTGATCCCTCGCTTTCTATCACCGAACTCGAAGATGTATATGCCGACTATACCAAGTATACCACCAGCGGCAACTTCGTGATGAGCAACTCCACCTATGCAAATGGCAATGCCAAGATGATGGCTGTTGACGTTACAAACAACGTGAAGTCTACCAAGGCTGAAGCTTTGAAAAACCCTGCAGTCATCTACGTAGAGCGCACTGTTGCCAAGGTTCGTCTGACTTCCAATATTCCCGACAGCAAGACCGTAACATCCGGCGAAGAAACTTTCACCATCTACCCGACTTTCACCACTGAAAAGCCCCAGAAGTTCGACGGCAAGGATGTCTATGTTCGTTTCCTCGGTTGGAATGTAACCGGTGTTACTGAATCTACTCGCCTCGTCAAGGAAATCAACCCCGCATGGGCCGACAATCTCTTCGGCGCAAGCGGTTGGCCCTGGAACTGGGCCGATTATCATCGTTCGTTCTGGGCTGTAAACGTTGAGAATGTTGATGTTAACTTCGGCGACTTCGACGGTCTGAAAGAAAATGAAACCGACGCTGAGAACCTGTTCCAGGCTCAGGCCAAGACCAAATTCAACGGCTCTGAATGGGCTTATGTTAACGAAAACGCCTCTGCAAATCTCGGCACCGGTGCCGGCGTGGAAGCTAATCAGCGCACCAAGGTCATCATCGCAGCTCAGCTCGTTGATGAGAACGGCGCTCCTCTTTCGTTCGCTGAATATGGTGGTGTAAGATATGCTGAAGCAGATCTTCTCACCCTCTTCGCCGAAAACGCAGGTCTTTACAAGAAGGAAGACGTTGAAGGTGCTACCAAGTTTGTCAAGATTACCGCAGACGATCTCGAAATCCAGTCCTCCCGTGACGCTAATGTAACTGACAATAAGCCCTTCGACGGCTACTACAAGTCCTACGTTCAGCTTAAGGACCCGCAGGATGGCGTTTACTACCCCAACAACAGCGAAACCGCCACTGCTCTTACTGCCGAACAAGCTAATGCCCAGCTTCAGGGTCTCGGTTACGCCAAGGTTTGGAACGAAGGCCGCACCTACTACTTCTTCGACATCCAGCACCACGGCGACAAGTTCGGTGTAGTCCGCAACCACATCTACGATGCTGACTTGAAAACTCTTGTTGGTCTCGGTACGCCCGTCTACAACCCCGACGAGATTATCTATCCCGAAAAGCCCGACGATGACGACGAATTCTTCATCGCTGCCAAGATCAACGTTCTCTCCTGGCGTGTTGTCAACAACGATGTTGACCTCAACTGGTAATCTGCAATTAACTCCTCAAAGATACCCGGGCCGCCGGACAGGCGGCGCAGGTATCGGATAAAACCTCAATAAGTGTACGGGGCGTGTTCGCCCCGATAAGGCCGGACCGCCCCGTACATTTCTCTTTCCTTTTTATTATTCTCTCCCCCACATCACCCGCGCACCGGTGCAAAGAGAGGTGCGAAACCGGAGCAAAACCGCGCTCACCTTATCGAGAGCAAAACCGCTCCCTCTTATCGAGAAATCCCTTTGCGGCCCAATCACCGCTCTAATATATATTACATTGAACCTGAATACCGAACCCGAAATATTAACGGCATGAAAACCCTGACTGTTTCTTTCGCTAAGACTTTACATTTGTTGGTGGCTCTGATCGCAGTTCTGCCGTTGACTATTTTATCGTCGTGCGACAGCGTCATCTACGACGACGAAGGGGACTGCTCCGTGCACTACCGTCTGAAATTCCGCTACGACCGCAACCTCAAATGGGCCGACGCATTCGCCAACGAAGTAACCTCGGTGCATCTCTATGCCTTTGACCCCCAGGGCCTTCTGGTGTGGAAAACCGACGACACCGTCGAACCCGAGGAGGCCGCCGGATACTATATCGACCTCGACCTACCCGTCGGCGACTACCAGCTCTTGGCATGGTGCGGCCTGCACAACGACGGCCAGCGCCCCGAATCCTTCTCCGTGCCCGACGCCGTTGTCGGCAAGACCACAATGGAGCAGATGCAGTGCTCGCTAAACCGCCTGCGTGAGGCCGACGGCGCCCACAGCCGCGACCGCCTCTACCGTCTCTTCCACGGGCGCCTCGACGTCAACCTCCCCGAAGACCTCGACGGCGGTACCTACGAGTACACAATGCCGCTCACCAAGAACACCAACCATGTCCGCGTCATACTCCAGCACCTTTCGGGCGAGGATGTCGACGCCGACGACTTCGACTTCAAGATCGAGGACGAAAACGGCCTGATGGCCCACCACAACGGCCTGCTCGACGACGAGAACATCACATATCACCCCTACCTCACCCAGACCGGCGTTGCCGGGGTCGGCAAGGACGACTCCCGCGCCACAATCATCAATGTGAAGGGGGCAATCGCCGACTTCCACGTGGCCCGTATGACCGAGGGACATGGCCGCAAGATGATCCTGACCATCACCAACGACACCGGCGGAACCGTGGCCCGCATCCCCGTAATCGACTACGCCCTCCTGGCCAAAGGATACTACGAGGAGGAATACGGCCACACAATGACCGACCAGGAATTCCTCGACCGCGAGGACGACTACGTGATGACCTTCTTCCTCGACGAATCCAACAACTGGCTCAGCACCCAGGTCCTCATCCACTCCTGGATGGTCGTCCCCCAGAACATCGAACTCAACTGACCTCATAAAAGAATCTCCAACTGATGAAAAAGACCATACTACATAGCATAGCGGCCGGCCTGACACTCCTCGGGCTGACATCTATCGTGGCGTGCGGCAGTCAGGAAGATTTCTTACCCGACGAATCGGGCGAACAGGTTAACTTGCTACTCAACATACACACCATAAACGCCTCCCGCTCAAGTATCAGCGACCTTGACGCCAATGAGATGATGCATAATTTCCGAATTGTCATCCTCCATGAAAATGGCACCGTGGAGCACAACCGCTTCTACGACCTCGAAGGTGCGCAGGCAAGCAGCGGCATCCTCCTGAAGGTTACCCCGAGCGAGACGAAGCATATCTTCCTCTTCGCCAACGAGGAGTCCGTCAGCCAAGTCGACGGAGTGTCCGGCATTGCCCCCACGCAGTCCCTCACCCAGTTCTTGGATAAATACCCCGCAGGCGCATCCGGCTTCCAAGCCGCAGTCAATGACCTCTCGTTCCAGCCCGATTACACGAAGAACATTCCCATGTCTTCGGAATACGAGGTCACGGTCCCCGCGAAGGGTGTCCTTCAAGAAACCTTCTACATCGTCCGCGTGGCCACCAAGTTCACCGTCAACTTCCGCAACTGGCGCGGCGAAAACGTGCAGGTCAACAGCTTCAGCATCGCAAGCCACGCCGACCGCAACTTCCTGATGGCCCACGTGCTCAACACCCCTCAGAATCTCCAGCTGTTCAACGGCAAGTCATGGATTGATTGGCTTAGGGAGGTCTCCGACGCATCCTCCGAAAGCGATACCCCGGAAGTCACCGATGCAGCAGGATGGCTCAAGGATTATGAATTGCCCGGAACCGCCAACAAGACCCTGACCTACACCCACAATGGCCCCATCACCCTCGACCCACCCACAGGCGAGACCGAGGCTACCGCAAAGCCCGGCAAGGCTTCCGTCAAGTTCTATCTCCCCGAGAGCATGAACCCCAAGACCGGGGCCACCGACGGCGAGCAGCAGTACACCCTGAACCTCAAGATTCAGGAAGGTGAAAAAGAACGCGAATTCAACAACATCCTCCCGAACCTCAAGGCGCTGTTCCGCAACACCCATGTGATTGTGAACGTAACAATGTACCGCGATATGAGCATCTCGGTGGATGTCATCCCATATAGCGAAGTAGAACTCAAACCTGACTTCGGCCTGGGAAATTGAATCTTAACCGCACTATCTAACTATGACTCAATACATCAAATACATATTCTTCGTTCTGGTGTTAGCCGCAGCGACGGGATGCCAGGATGAGCTTTTCATGGATCCCTATATCGGCGAGGGTGAGGCTAAGGTTCAGGTTACAATGGACTTCCAGCCCATGTCCTCGGCCCTCTCGCGCTCCGACGGCAAGGCCCTGTCGGACATCAACTCCCTCCATGTGCTGCTCTACGACAAGGAACAAAACCTGATCAAGAAGTGGGAGATTGCCAAAACCGACCTCGACATCAAATATCCCGACCGCACCGACGCCGACGCCGAGAACAACAAGACTGCGGAAACAAAAACAGCCCAAGCCACATTCGACCTCCCCGACGAGATTGACTTCGGCACATACTACATGTATGCCGTCGCCAATATTCCCGACCTCTTCACCAACAACGCCTACACCGAACATCTCAAGACCGTAGAGGGCCTCAAGAACATCCCTCTGGAATGGAACTCCGGCGACATCACCAAGAACGGCCAGATGCTCGGCTTCTTCACCAACAGCTCCGAGCCCATCAAGTCCGGCAACGAGCAGCTCGTCATCAAGGAGAAGAGCGTCAACCTCCACTCCTGGCTGCGCCGCGCCGCCTCGAAGGTTACCGTCTCCTTCGACGGCACCAAGCTCAAGGAGGGTGTCTTCATCTACATCCAGTCGGTGCAGATCAAGGATATCCCCTCGCAGTGCTACCTCGGCAAGGATAACAACGTCGGCGGCGAAGGATATACCCTCGAAACGCCTGCTTCCGGCCCTGCAATGGACGACGGCGAAATCATCACATATCACAACGACTTTCACAAGTTCGACCCCAACAATTACAACAAAAACGCCAAGTTTGATGTCTCCGACGACTGTGCCGCCCACCGCGTGACTTCCGGCAAGCCCATCCTCGGTAACCACAACGAGGACTCCCCCTATTCCCTCTATTTCTTCGAGAACCTCCAGGGTGCCGGGGAAAACATGCCCGACAAGCGGCAGGACCACGACAATGATAACGTACTCGATCACCCCGGCCTCCCGGATGCCGATACCTATCGCCTGAAGGACGACGTTCCCTACGGTTCATATATCGAGGTACACGCCCACTATATCTCCACCAACGCCGAGCGCATCGGCAACGGCCATATCATCTACCGTTTCATGCTCGGTCAGGATGTCATCAAAGACTACAACGCCAAGCGCAACTGCCACTACAAGCTGACCCTGCAATTCAAAAACTTCGCAAACGAAGCCGACTGGCATATCGAATACGAGGAGCCGGAACCGGGTGTCATGACCCCCGAGCCCTACTACATCTCCTACCTCTACAAGCACTCCATGGAGTTTCCCATCAAGGTGAGCCCCGGCATATACGAAATCGAGTCAATCCATGCTGAAATTAAGGAAAACAGCTGGATTCCTCAGGGTGCCGGCAGCGACATCTATCTGCAAACCGCTCCGGTCAACAACTGCGACGGTTTCCTGTCGCTGCACGAAACCACGGAAACAGTGCTGTATGAATTCTACAATGGTACTAAGTACACTAATGCCAAATATTACGACGGAGGCATTTTGCCAGACAATCCCAGCCGATGGAAACGCGACTTTAAAGATTTTAACCTCGAAGGCGCGACGTCAAAGATATTTACTCAAAATGGAGCCAAGGCTTCCGACACATACCGTGTGGAGAAGACTGACGAGGACACCTACACCGTGTATATTCCGATGTGGACTCGCGAAAAACAGATGATTTCCACAACCGGTTTCACCGGCAACAACCCCTATGTTGCATATCAGCGCAGGGCGGTTGTTGAAATTACCACCAAGCTCAAGGATTCAAGCGGCAAGACCGTTCATACCTTCACGAATACAGTACCTGTCATTCAGGTGCGTCGTATTGTCAACCCAAAGGGTATATACCGTGACTTAGGAACGAAAAACAATACCTTCCATGTCGTGCTGAAACGACTTCCACGCGAGAACGACGTGAATTTCGTGACTTTCCCCTCCGAAGGTCCATGGCGTGCTTACATCACCCGGCGAACCAACGGCGATGGCATCACCCTCGAGGTATCGGAGTCCGGAAAGTCAACAACCGAGGAGCGTGAATACTCCGACTCACAGACTGGCACGGCCATCTTCGGGAAAACAGGTAGTGACATTGATTTCAATGTAAAATTCTCCCCGACAGTGTCGGGCGCCACCCAGAACCGCTATGCAATCATCCGCGTGGATTATCATAATTTCACCTGCGAGCACCTGATTTTCGTGCGCCAGGGCGACAACCCGGACAATCTCGACAAGAATGGAAACGGCGTCAAATGGTATGCCATGAACATGCGCACCAAGGATAAATTGGCCTCCACTCCACTCGACGAAGGCTCGTTGTTCCAGTTCAAACAGTGGGACATGCCGATTGACGCAGTGAGCAACAAGAATCCGAAAACGGAATCAAAACCGTACTGGATTAACGTTGAAGCGAGTGACTTCAAGGCACCGGCCGCCAAGTCTCTGAAAAATGCCGCCACCGAAGATATGATGTCATGGGGCGATCTCAAAGGTCCCGGGTCAATTGGAACGGACGACGTTTTCGGCAATCCTACATTGTCAAACGCCCGAGTTGCAACTGCCGCAGACTTTTGGGAACTACGACAGCCCGGCATGGAACAGGGCTACGGCATATTGTACGGCGATGACGCCACCCAGACGGCTGACGACATCGACGAGGCATACGGTTACGACTACAAGAACAACAAAACCGGCCGCGGCATGAGAGGTTGCTTCGCCTACAACCGCGAGACCGGCAAGAGTCTGTTCTTCCCAATCGGAGCCTCGGGCTACGGTCACAGAAAACAATCCTACACACCCAGCTGGGGTGACACAGAAAGTGCAGACGGCGTACTCAGATATTCCAGTGGCCGAACAAATTACTATGAAGGTGCAACGGAACGACCGCTGTTCTACGATATTTTCCGTCGTCCCGGTGCAATCTATTGGCTAAATCAGCAGATTGATCAGAATCTGTTGACACCGACCGACGGCCCAAGTCTTGGATGGGATATCAATTACTTCTCATTCGACTTCAACTTCATCAGCACCGGCAACATGATCAGGGGCGGCGGCTCCGACGCCTGCTTCGTGCGCTGCGTTGTCCCATAAGCACCCCCGGGGGGTAGCCTCCCTCCCCCCGGGCTTACCCACCTCTCCCCTCCTCCGGGTTCCCCTCCGGGTCCCGACTCATAGCTAACTGAATTTCAACGTATAAACTACAACCAATGATCTGAAACATCCTACATGGCATTGCTGCCGCCTTCGCGGCGATTCAGATGCGATATATCATGTCCTGCGGTCGGGGTTGCATGCTTATTTTCTCTCTCGGCGCCATGATTGGCGCGCTGTGCTCCTGCTCCGATTCGGTGAATCCCGAACTTCCCGAACCGGCGCCCGACGGCGAGCTGCTGATCACCCTCACCACCGGCGACAAGGCCCCCGCGGGCTCCGTCAGCCGCGCAACCCCCGAAGGCGATTACGATAGCGGCCAGGGCTTTGAGAACTTCATCGACCTCGACAACGGCGACATCCGTTTCTATCTCTTCTCTACCGCCAACCTCTATCTCGGACAGCTCTCCGTGCAGTCCATCGTCGCCGCATCCGACGGCAACACCCCGAACTACAAGCGGTACTCGGTCTTCGGACGCATCCATAAGTCCCTGATCAACAACGGCAACTTCAAAATCGTGGCCGTAGCAAACTGGGGCGGCAACTATCCCGCTCTGTTTGTCGGCCGAAGCACCATCGACGACCTTACGGACGTGTCGCTCTACAATTTCAACGCCCCCTTCGAGCCAACGGCCGAAACGCCGATTCCGCTCTTCGGCGTGAAGCTCTACAACCCGATCCAGCTCGGCGCCGATGGTGTCGGCCAGGGGGGGGACACTGCATCTGCTCCGCGCGATGGCGAAAATCGAGGTGGAGTGCAGCTCCACCTACAGCACCCTCGAATCCGCCACCCTCACCCGCTATAACCTCTCGGGCTATATGGCGCCCAAAGGTGTTTACGCCCAGGAGGACTACGTCTTCGGCTCATGGGAGCAGGACTACGGCAACCGCATCTCCGTCCCCGCCGATGTCCGGCAGGAGGTCGGCCTCACCTTCACGAAGAAAGTCTCCGGCAACCGCAGCGTCTTCACCCTCTTCGTGCCGGAATTCCGGAATCTCGACGCCGCCGGCCAGCAGCTCGCCGGCCGCGCGCAGATTGACCTCACCTTCAGCGAACGCCCCGCCGAGCACTATACCCTCGAATTCGTCAGATATGTCGACGGACGGCCCACCTCCGAGGCGTTCGACATCAACCGGAACTGGTATTACCGCTACAACGTTACCCTCGACCGCAACGAAGTGAACGTAGTGCTCGACATCGAGCCCTACAGCGAGGTGCTCCTCAGCCCCGACTTCGGCCTCGACCGCGACGAGAAGGGGCGCATTATCTACTACCGCAGCGAAGGGGGCGGAACCGTATATCTGCTCGACCCCGACAGCGGCCGCTGCTTCTACGAGACCGCCGACGGCGACATAACCTGGGTGGACCGAATCCGCGACACCTCCCTCGGCCAGTATATCTACTGGTATCAGGACTACGGCCCGGACACCGAGGGGGCCGACCGCACCTATAACTTCTACTGGCACCGCGCCGCCGGCCGGTGGTATTACCGCTGCCTGAACGGCGAGATGTGCTACGTAAACGACACTTTCAACGGCATCCCCTACTACTACGACCCTGTGCAGCGCAAATGCTGGACCTTCGTCGGCGGCGTACAGACCTATGTCAACGAGGTCCTCGACAAAGTAACCGGCAAGGTGCTTTACCGCCACCACAACGGCCTGACCTACTTCCTCGACCGCCCGGAAAACGGCGGTACCGGCGAATATTACTACCGCACGGCCTACGGCGAGAAGGTGTTCCTCAGCATGGTATGCAACGGCATACATTATCTCTACAACCTCGAGCGGAAGCAGTTCTTCCCCGAGGGTACAACCGATTATGTCGATGAAATCACCGACGACGAAACCCACAAGGTGATTTACCGCCACTATGAAAACCTCAACAAGTCGTTCTTCCTCGACAGGGCTACCGGCGAGTACTACTTCCGCAACCCCGCGGGCGACAAGGTTTACGTCACCATGACCGTGGCCGGCTCAGGCAGCAGCTCCAGCCGCTACTATCTCGACCTGCCCGACCAGATCTATTATCATGTGACCGACGGCGGGAATCAGTATCTCGATATCATCACCGACAACCGCTCCCACCGGATTCTTTACCAGCGTGTCAACGGTATCTCATATTTCTGGGACAGCATACGCCAGAAATACTGCTCCCGCGACGACGACGGAACCCCGCATTATGTGGACCGGATTCCGGCGAACTGACCGCGTGAAGCCCCCTCTCCTCTCCTCTCTTCTCTCTCCTCCTCTCTCCTCCCACCTCTCTCCTCCCCCATGAATCACTCTCCGACTGACTGACAATGAACCACATACTTTCGAAAATACTCATCATATTCATGGTCGCGGCTCTGGCGGCGACCGCCTCGTCGTGTGTCGACGAGGATTTTGACCTCCCCGGCGACCCCGGCGAAGGGTTCGCCGACGCCAAGTTCTCACTGGGCTTCATGCCGATGTCCGAGGCCGACAACGACACCGGCGGCGGCTCGTCGCGAGGCACCGTGGCCCCTCCCGGCAACGGCATGAACTATCTCGACAAAAACGATGTATGCCTCCTTTTCTACAACGAGGACGGCTCGCTATTCAATATATACTCCGCCGCGGATTTCCTGAACTTCAAGGTTTCCGACGCCCAGCGCGACAACAACGACGTGCCTCAGGGCGACGGCACCTCGGGTGTGGCCGCCGAGAGCAACACCAAGCAGGCCGAGTTCAGCATCCGGAACGTTCCCTTCGGGAAATACTACATCTACGCCGTGGCCAACCTCGGTTACTGGTCCGGAGGTACCTCCACCACCACCCTCCAGGAACTCCGCGGCGAAGGACACTACGAAGGGTATGCCGACGCCATACAGACTATGGAGGGGCTGCGCTCGATACGCCTGAAATGGGATGCCTCGAACTACCGCAACAACCGCCAGATGCTCGGCTACGTGGTGCCGAAGGGGAGCCAGCACGATGCCCCCTCGATGTCGCAGGTGGCCCCGCTCATAACCTTCAGCAACGCTACGACCTCGCTGCACTCATGGCTCAAGCGCGCCGCCTCGAAGGATTCAAAAAAGTTCGCATCATCTCGACTTCGGCGATGGGGATAACTACACCGCATGGCCCTCGGTAAGCCGCGACGACTCGACCTTCGACGATGAGCTCTGGAACCACAATCCCGACTCCCCATACGCCCTCTATTTCTTCGAAAACCGTCAGGGCGACTTCTCGAATCACCCCGACAAGGACCGATACGACAAGCGGCAGTGGCCCGCCGACGACGGCTCGGTAATCGACAAGGCCGACCGGAAGGACAATGTGCCTTTCGGCACCTACATCGAGGTCGAGGGTTACTATGTCTCGCGCAACGACGACCAGGTGACCAACGGCAAAATCATATACCGGTTCATGCTCGGCCAGGACATCTACTACAACTTCGACGCCACCCGTAACTGCCATTACAAGCTGACCCTGAATTTCCGCGGCAACGGCAACGAGGTTGACTGTCACATCGAATACAACGAGGAGTTCCCGCAGCTATATCTCCCCGAGAAGTTCTACATCTCGTATCTCTACAACCGCGAGGTACACATGCCCGTGCGCGTGAACACCGGCAACTCCTATGAGCTTGTGAACCTCGGCGCCGAGATTCTGTGCAACAACTGGGCCCCCTCGGTGCCTTCCGGTTTCTCGGCGCCCGTCCCCACCGGCTCCGGCAACTATCAGTTCACGTTCAACCAGGGTTACTACAACAGCCATAGCAAGTCCCGCGTCGCGTATATTAATGACATCGCCAACAACTGGACCGAGGAAGCTAACAACTTCGACCTGACAAAGTACAACACCGACACTATAGTGGGGTTCCTGTCGCTGCGCAAGCCCAAGAAGGTTACCATTCTTGAGGACATCACCAGCGCATCGACCGTCGGAACCAAGGTGCAGGATTACTGGAGGGACAATCAGCTCGGCCACCGCGCCTATGAATTCCCCACGACTCTGACCACCACGACCTACGACAACACCCCCGGGGGACCAGGCTCATACACCGTCACCAAAAGCGATTCGACATACACGTTCAGTATTCCGATGTACACCCGCGCCAAGCAGATCTCTCCGTGGCTCGCCTACACCGCCAACAACCCCTACCCCTATCCGCGCCACGCCGTAGTGCGCGTGACGGCCACCTTCCGCGATGTCCTCAGCGGCGAAATCATTCGCCGAAGCAAGCGCATAATCGTGGAGCAGGTCGAGCGCATCCAGAACCCCAAGGGTATCTGGCGCGACTGGAACGAAGACGGCATCTTCAATGTCGAGCTGGTGAAACGCGACCCGAACGACCTCAACCGGTTCATCTCCATCGAATCCGACGGCCCATGGCGCGCCGAAGTGGCCGCCGGAGCCGACTGGATCAAGCTCAACGGCAGGCTCAACTACGTGGTGCAGGGTGCCACCGGAACCCCCATCAAATTCACCTATCAGCCCGACGGAAAGCTGGGAGACGCCTCGCAGGTTCGCTACGGAGTAATCCGCATACACTACAACAACTATACCTGCGACCACCTGATTTTCGTCCGGCAGGGTTATGCCTCGCAGGAAGTTTTCACCGGCGGCTCGAAATGGTCGGTCTACAACCTTTTCAGCAAAAATGAACTTGCAAAATCACCGCTTTCGGCCGGATCATATTTCCGCTGCGGCAATCTTGACCAGGCGATCCTCGAAAACAACAACGACCGGGCCGGCTTCGGTTTCGGCGCCACCCCCGGGACACTGTGGGTGCGCAACGCCGATAAAACAAGGTCCAATGTCACATGGGCCAACATCGGCTGTTATAGAAGCACGGACTGGGATGCAAACAATGCTCTGACTTTCACAAAAACCGGTTCAGGCAAAGCCAATGTCAGTCTCGGGAACAATATGTTTGAGAACATAACTATCAACGGCAAGACATACCATGTCGCGACCTATGATGACTACCGCAAACTGATGGATGAAGCCAATTTCGGTTACGGAGTCCTGTATTGCGGAGGCGCATCAAACATCCAGAAAACTGTTGCCGGAGCCTTCGAGTTCAAGGATTTCGACAACACCGGAACCGTAAACAAAGAGAAAGGCATGCGAGGCATCTTCGCATACAACGCCATCGAAGGCAACCAATACTACGGACGCCAGATATTCTTCCCCATCACCGCCATCGGCCACGGCCGCCGCAAAGCATGGATTTCAGAAGGGTCGAACAATGGTGTGCTCCGCTATGGCGACGTCAAAGACGCCATTGAACCGCCACGAATCATGGTATACGACCTGAACCAGACCCCCGGAGCAATGTACTGGCTGCGTGCCGGCAGAAAAAACGGCCACGTTGAAGGCGGAGCCTCCTACAACGCCTTCAGCTGGGACATGAACTACTACACCTTCGGCTTCGGCACCTACCACCGCTATGTCTTCCGTCCCGACGCCCGCGGCAGCGACGCCCTCCTGATCAAACTCATCGAGCAGTAACCCCTCCCCCTATTTCCCAAATTTCCCCTCCCCCTCCCATGCAAAAATTTTTGTCCCAGCCCCGAGCTTCAGCTCGGCCTTCACCCCTGCTGCTCTCCCCTTCCCCCTCTCTCCTCCCCCAAATTTCCCCCAAATTTCCCCTCTCCCCGAAAAAACCTTCCAAAAAATTTTGTCAACTCAAAAAAAAGTCTGTACCTTCCCATCTATGACACCTTTCGCTGTTATGCGCTGATATACAGTGGATTATGGCAACACAAAAGTGCTGTCCAACTGGAGGCTGAAAATTTAACGGACATTAACTTTGCTGAAGCGCCCGCAGGATTGCCCGCATTGCGGGCTTTGTGATGATCTGGGCATCGAGCTTTTGATTTGTCAGTGTCTGCAG
>CABUTS010000072.1 GCA_902494515.1 uncultured Muribaculaceae bacterium
CTCATTCAAATTAAACATAGCGTTTTTGTTTGCAAAGTTAGCAAGCAAAAGCGCTACGCAAAAGCCGGCCGTTTTCGGACGGATACGTTGAAGCGGGGTGGGGAGAGGGGGGAGGGGAAAAGAAAACGAGGCGCTGCGGTGGGCAGCGCCTCGTTAGAGGGGTATTTGGGCTAAGGGGGGATTAGCTTGGGGGGCTAAGGGGGATTAGCGGATTTTGCCGGTGGGGATGGGACGGGCTACGAGGTGCCAGCCGGTGTTGGGTTTGATGGTGTTGCCGGCGGTGGGGGAGACGTAGCCTTTGACTCCTTCGGGGGTGTCGGTGGGCTCGGGGAGGACGAGTTTGTTACCGTTGGTTTCGAGGGCTTCTGCGTCGAAGATCATATCCGTTACGAAGTTATCGCTGCGGTCTACGGGAACCATTACGGCGTTTTTGAGGCTGATGGTGTTGCCTGTCGTGGTGTCGTTGAGGCCTTTGTTGATAATCTGCTGCTCGGACATCGGTTCCTTGAGGTATTCGGTGTAGAGCACGGCGTAGTTCGTCATGTAGATCCTGTAGGTGTTGCGGCCTTCGCGGATGGAGTATCCGGTTTCCTGGAGAGGAACTTTCACGTAGTTCTCTTTGGTGCAGTCAATCTCGATGGGGTAGTCGTCGTTCTGGACGTTGGGTTCGGGATAGAAGGTGGTGTAGGGGTTCATCATGCGGTAGCGGGTGGGCTCTTCCATGTGGCGCTGTACGGGGACAACGTATTCGGCGGTCAGGCCGTTTTCGTAGAAGTAGAGGAGCTCTTCGGAGTACATACCGTTGCCGATGTCTTCCCATGTCTGTTTTTCCTTACCACCGGGCATGATGATCTGGAGTTCGTCGCCGCTGATGACAGCGTCACCGGCATCACCGTGGGATACGAAGAAGTGTTTTTCGGGGAAGATGATGGAGTTGGGATAAACTTCGCCGTTGACTTCCTGAGTGTCGAAGGTTGCAGCGGCGCCTCCGGCTGAGGGGTATTCGTCGCCGCCGATTTCGAAGTTCTCGTTTGCGAGCTGACCGGCCACACGGTCCCAGAAGATGATGTTACCGTAGGTGCCTGCGAGGGTGTAGTAGGTGTCGTAGCGGGGTGCGGGTGCGCCCTTGCGGTCGCAGAGGTAAACGTTGGAGGGATCCTGGGCGTTGATGTACATGTAGTTTACGATGTCGCCGCCCATGTAGCGGAAGTCTTCGCCTTCGTCGTTCTGAATCATGTTGGCATAGGGGGTAACTACGCGGTAGAGGCCGGGGTTAACCTCATTGTCCTGAATAGTGACTTCGTAAACGGCAGCGCCGTCGACGAATGCACCACCGGTTACACTGAAGCCGGAGAGGACCAGCTTATCGATGAATCGGCCGGTTTCCTCACCCTTGGGGCCCATGACGTTCTTCCAGGGTACGAACACTGCGGATACCTGGGCGGTGGTGGAGAAGTAGGGTGAAGGTTCGCCGTCAACGGAGAGGGCGAAGTCGAAGAACTTACCAGCGTTGGCGGCCATGTCGTTCCAGTTGTAGGTGACCTTGATGGTGGATTCGCCGGCTTCAGCGGGGAAGTAGACGGGCACGGTCACGTTGTCGGAGCTTTCGGTGGAGGCAACTTTTGTGAATCCGCCATCGGCGTTGGGAACTTCGAAGGAGAAGATTTTGGTGTTGCCGCCGACAGCGGGGGTGCCGGTAGCTTCGGAGGAGACGGCGATTTTCACGTCGGAAGTCTCGGCCGTAGCGGTGTTGGCGCGGTAAACGGGGATAGTGAACTCAACCTGATTTTCGTCGATGTTGACTTCATCGGTGAATTCATAGGCGAAGTAGACGGGGGGAGTGTCAACGCCGGGAGCAGGGGTGTATTCCTGATCAGCGGCTTTGTCGCAGGCGGTGAACATCAGCGCCATAGCCCCGAGCCCTATGTAAAGCTTATTGAATTTCATATCTTGAAAAATTCTTATTGAGAATGAAAAAGGGGGGAGAGAGTGGTGGAGGGAGAGGGTTTTCCAGAGGGGATTTCCGGGGATCAGTCTTCGTCGCTGACAGCTTCAGGAACGGTGGCGCTGTTGGAAGTCGGGCCAATCAGCGGGTTGTTCTCGGCCTCGTCGAGGATGATTTCGTAGAGGAGGACGGGGTTGTCAGGAGCGATAACGAATACCAGTATGGGGTCGAAACCACCGCCGCGGCGGTCGATGCCCTTCTGGAGACGCATGATGTCGTAGTAGCTGAATCCTTCGCCCCAGAGTTCGATACGGCGCTGGCGCCAGATTTCGTCGACGAGGGTCTGGAAGGAAGTAGCCTGGAAAACATAGGTGGGGTTACGGTAAGCGGAGATGAAGCTGGTGAGGAGCTGAGCACCTTCGCCGGGGCTCTGGTGACCGCGGGCCTCGGCCTGGATGAGGTAGAGCTCTTCAATACGCATGAAGGGAACGTCGCCGTCGTTGGAGTTGTCGGAGTGTCCGGGGGTGTCGAGGTGAGCACCGAACTTCACGGTCATGTAGGGAGCGGGTTCAGACATACCGCCTGCGGACCAGTTGCTGAGGTATTCGCTGTAGGCCGAGGGGAGGGTGTTGGGCATCTCGGTGTTGTTGTACCACCAGTTCTTGCGGACGTCGCCGGCGGGGATGGTCTCGTAGAGCTTTTTGTTGATGCAGCGGTAGACACCTGCGGAGGGGTAGCACTGCTGGGTGAGCCAGCAGGTCATCTGACCGCCCCAGCACTGCAGGCCGGTGTTGCCCATGGGGTCGGTGTAGAAGCCCCAGAGCCAAGAGTGGTCGTTGATGTCGTCGAATGCGGGGACGGAGACTTCCTCGATTGTGTAGGGGGAGAATCCTTCGGCGGTGGCGGCGTTGATGGCGCGGGTAGCGTAAGTGTCGGCGTTGGCGTAGTCCTGCATGAAGAGGTATGCGCGGGCCATGAGGCCGTAGATAACGGTCTGGTTCACATACTGCTTGGCGAGGTTGCCGGCGGAAACGGAGTAGCGGGTGAAGCCGTCTTCCTCGGCAGCGTCGAGGAGAGTGAGGGCGTCATTGCAGTCCTTGAGGATCTGGGTGTAGATTTCAGTGCCGGTAGCGCGGGCCATACCTTCGGCGGCAGCCTGGTCGAGGTTTTCGTCGGTCAGGACGGGAACTGTGGGAGCCTCGGGGTTCTTGGCGTAGGTGTACTGATACATCTGAGCCAGGTTGAAGTAAGACCATGCACGGAAGCCGAGGGCCTGGGCGCGGAAGTATTTGAGCTGGCCACCTTCGGTGTCAGCGGGGATGAGGGAGCAGATGGAGTTACAGTTGTTGATGATGTTGTACCATGTGCGCCAGAAGATGATGTTGTCGTAGTAGCGGCCGCCGAAGTCCGACATTTCCAGAGCAGCGGTGTACCACTGGTAGTCGTTCAGGGCGGAGGCCATATCCTGACCGCGGTGGTCGGTGATCAGGAACAGGGAGGGAACACCGAAGTCGGTATCGACACGGGGATCCCCGTGGAAGAGGGCGAATCTCGAGGAAGCCAGTGTGGGGAAAGAGTTGACGGCCGCCGACATCATTTCGGGGTTGGCCTCCAGGATCTGCTCTTTCTGATTCTCGAGGATCATGTCGCTCATGGGCGCCTGATTGAGGTCGTTACAACCAGTCAGGGCCACGGCTCCAAGCGAGAGGGCGAGAATTGATTTTATCTTTTTCATTGTTAAGAAGCGAATTTATGTTTAGAAAACAACCTTGAGACCACCGGAGACGGTGCGGATAGGCGAGTAAGCCTGATAGTCGCTGGTGGAAGCGAGAGACATACGGGGGTCGAGACCTTTGCGCTTGCTCCAGAGGGCGATGTTTTCGGCGGCAGCGTAGATGCGGACAGACTCGATGCCGAGGCCGGCGATGAGCTTGCCGGGGAGGGAGTAGCCGAAGGTGATGTTGTTCAGCGAGAGGTAGTCGGAGCTTACGAGGTTGAAGTCGGTGTTACCATTGCCAAGGTTATAGTGTGCGCGGGAGTCGAGCTTAGGAATGTTGGTGTTGGTGTTCTCGGGGGTCCAGGCGTTGAGCATGTCGGTGTGGAAGTTTGTACCGAGCGAGGAGATGTCGCCCTGATGCATCAGTTTGCCGTACTGATGGTCGTAGATCTTACCGCCGAGCTGGTAGCTGAAAGCGATACCGAAGTCGAAGCCGTAGAACTTGATGTTAGTGCCGAAACCGCCGTAGAAGGTGGGCAGCACGTTGCCGGTTTCCTGACGGGCGTTGGCGTAGGCGTGGTCGTAGTTGTTGCTCTTGTAGAAGGGACCGTGCTTTGCTACACCGTGCTTGTCGTATACGGGGTTGCCCTGTTCGTCGAGGATAGGATCGGCATCCCAGTAGAGGGGCTCACCGTTTTCGGGGTTAACGCCGGCGTATTTCACGAGGTAGTAGTTATACTGCGACTTGCCTTCTTCCCATACGGTCAGACCGCGGAGGATTCGGCCCTTTGCTTCGGGGTTCAGCTTGATGATCTTGTTCTGAATCCAGGTGCCGTTGAAGTTGATGTCCCAGGTGATGTCGCGGGTAGAAACGGGACGGTAGTTGAGCTCGATTTCGATACCGTAGTTGCGGAGCGAGCCTACGTTCATGGGGAAGTAGGAGTAGCCCAGCGAAGGAGCCACGGGACGCCAGTAGAGCATATCGGAGGTCTGACGCTGGAAGTAGTCGACGTTACCGGCGAGTTTGCCCTGCCAGAAGGAGAATTCGATACCGGCGTTGAGGGCGTTGGATGTTTCCCAGGTCAGGTCGGGGTTACCCTTGCCGTAGTTGTTGTAGAGCGAACCGTCGGACCAGGTGTTCTCACCGGTGATGAGGAACTTGTCCTGATAAGCGTAGTATGTACCGATATTATCGTTACCCTGCTGACCGAAGGATGCTTTCACCTTCAGGAGGTCGAGCCATGTAGCGGTGGAATGCATGAAGGATTCCTTGGCGGCATCCCATGCTACGGAGAGGGAGTAGAAGTTACCCCAGCGTTTGTCGGGAGCGAAACGCGAGGATGCGTCGCGACGGTAGGATACGCTGGCGAAGTAGCGGGAGTCGTAGTCGTAGTTGATACGGCCGAAGATACCGCGGGTGGTGTAGTTGGTGGGGTTACCGCCGCCCGAGCCACGGTTTGCGTTGTTCAGGGTGTTGGAAACCGACCAGGAGTTGGGGTCGTAGAGATTGTAACCGTAGGCATAGAGGCTTTCGCCGTTGAGGTCGTAGCTTTCGTAACCGAGGAGGAAGTCGGCGTGGTGAACGTCGGCGAAGGTCTTGCGGTAGTTTGCGAGAGCCTGAAGGTTCAGGGCGCGGGTGCGGGCGAAGGACTGCTGAGCCATACCGCCGTAGCCTACAACTGCACCGTAGTAGGGACTCATGATATCGTGGTTACGGGTGTTGTCGAGGAAGTAACCTACGGTACCGGTGATGTCGAGGTTCTCGATGGGGGTGAGTTTTGCATACCATTTTGCGGAGAGAATGTCCATCAGGACGTCGCTCTTGTTGTAGATGAAGGAGCTGGCTGCGTTACCGCCACCCATGTAGCGGCGGTTGGTGCCGAGAGCATATTTACCGTCACCATAGTCGTATACGGGGTTGCCGGTGCGGGAGTCGATCATCAGGGTGCCGTCGGCGTTGCGGACGTACATGGGATACACGGGAGCAACCGTGTTGCAGAACTGGAAGGCGTTGTTGGCTGTACCGCCGTCGCCGTCCTGACCGGAGGGATAACCCATCTTGACGTGGTTGTAGGCGATTGAGGAGCCGACGGTGAGCCACTTCTTGGCCTGGTAGTCAACACCTACGCGAGAGGAAAGACGGTCGTAGAAGGAACCGCGGACGATACCGTCGTCGGAGAGGAAGCCGAAACTGCCGTAGAACTGGAAGCGGTCGGTACCGCCGGAGATTGTGGCGTTGTATTCCTGACGGAAGCCATGTTCGAAGGTTTCGTCAGCCCAGTTGTCGGGGATGATGTAGTTGCGGCCGTTGTTGTAACCGAGAGTGGCGGCGGGGTTGAGTTTGCCGTTCATACCTACGATTTCCTGGCCGGCGGGCACTGTCCAGATCTGATAGCCGGCACCGAAAGCGGAGGGCATCATCGAGGAAGCGTACTGGTGGGCGCCGAGGGCGGTTGCACCGTTCTGGTGGTAGAGGTAACCGTTGCGCAGGGCTGCGTAGGTCATCTCGGTATAGGTTGCGGGATCCTTGATCACGTCGTAGGCCTTGATTTCGCGGGAGTTGGAACCCCACTTGGCGTCGAAGGTGACCTTGGCGTCGCCGACTTTACCACGCTTTGTAGTGATAAGGATCACACCGTTGGCACCGCGGGCACCGTAGAGGGCAGCGGCGGCGGCATCCTTGAGGACGGTCATGGACTCGATATCGTTGGTGTTCAGCGAAGCGATGTCACCGTCGAAGGGCATGCCGTCAACTACATAGAGAGGCGAAGTGGAGGCGTTGAGGGAGCCGACACCACGGATGAGGACCTTGGGGGAGCTACCGGGCTGACCGTTGGTGGTGAGCACCTGGGCACCGGCGACGGTACCGGCGAGAGCGGAAACAGCGTCAGTGACCTGACGTGCCTCGATCTGATCTGCCTTCACGACAGAAGCAGAACCGGTGTAGGCGCTCTTCTTGGCAGTACCGTAGGCCACAACCATGACTTCGTCGAGGTTGTTTTCGGAGTTGTTGAGCTTGATGGTCAGGTCCTGGCCTGCATTTACAAGCTGCTCGATCATACCTACATAGGAAACTTTAAGCTTAGTTACTGAAGCGGGTACGGTGAGTGTGAACTTACCGTCGAGGTCAGTGGAAGTACCATGACCGCCGCCAACCGGCATGACGGTGGCCCCGGGGAGGGGTTCGTTGTCGCCGGCAAACACGACTGTACCGGACACGACCTTAGTCTGCGCTATGGCACACACGGTCATGAGAAGCACTGTCGTCATCAATAGAAACAGCTTTTTCATACACAAATGATATTAAACATAAATTTTGATAAATTCAGCAATCTGATAATCAGCCGTTTGCGATTCCGACTGTAAGGGGGAACCGCAAAACCGGTTATGTTTTAGAACAAATATCTTGATCTATATTCTGCTTTTTAACCATAGACGTGAGAATAATGTATGATTCTGCCACGCTGATTGTGCAAAGTTACGACAAAATGTCAATAAACCAAAGGTTTTTCAAACTTTTTTTACGGGTTTTAACGAAATTCCCTGCCATGTTGAATAACATAGTTGTAGAGAATTGATTGCAAGTTACTGGTAATCAGCTTGATAATGGTGGTTTTAGCCATTTTGTCACATTTTGCGGTTTATTCGGGGTTGTTTCGGCATAATTTATTTTAGGAAAAATAACATTAAATTTAAGATTTATCAGAGAAAGACGATTTTTTTTTGGCCCGAAAACGGGAGGGCGGGGGAGGGGTGGAGTCGTCGGCGAGGGCGCCGCGGTGACCGGAATCCTAAAAAAACTAAAAAGAGTGGCCGGAGGAGTATTTTGGCAACTCAAAGTTAGGATTTTATAGCAAATTGTTGTATCTTTGCAGATGCAATCAACGATTGTCGGATTGTTGCTGCCACTCATTGTTACACCTTATTTATATATAAGCGGATTCAGGATTCACACCTTGCTGATAAGTGCAAGCGAACGGAAATGCTTATACTTTATTATATATAAGGGTTCCGCAATGGGCGGACTGTCGGTAATCCGTCATCGTCGGTCTGAACGCCTGAGGCTTCGCCAACCCGAAGCCCGAGGCCATGAAATTAGGAAAAAGAAAACTGAAATAGGATGAAGAAATTTTTACTCTGCGGAGTCCTGGTAGCCGGTGGTTGCCTGGTATCCGGTGCCCAAACTAAAATCAACAACGTTGGGCGTGTTCAGCTTGATCAGTACAGTGCTATGAAAGCTGAGTTGTCGCAGATTGCACCCGCACGCGCTGCCGCGCTTGACGGGCAGGCTGTGACTGTGTTCGTCACCCTCAATGCCGGCGCTACCGCTGCCGACCTCGAGGCATGTGGCGTTGAAGTTCTCGACACCACAGCCGACATGGCTATCGTCAAGCTCCCCATCGGCCAGGTTGAAGAGCTCGCCGCCCAGCCGTTTGTGAAGCTGGTTGACTTCGGCCGCGAAGCTGCTCCGATGATGGACCGCGCCCGCCAGTTCTCGTTTGCCGACGCTGTCCACAGCGGCGACACCAGCGAGGGGCTTACCCGCGCTTACAAGGGGAACGGCGTGTACGTCGGCCTCTACGATATGGGTCTGGATCCCAACCACATCAACTTCACCGACCACGACGGAAACACTCGCGTGAAGGCTGTATACCTGAGCCGCAACTCGTCGGTCTCCTCCTACGAGGGCGCTGATGTGGCCCGTTTCACCACCGATGACCGCAATGAAACCCACGGTACCCACGTGCTCGGCACCATCGCCGGCCGCGATGACATCACCGGCCGCTACGCTGTGGCTGAAGGTACATCTGTAACTCAGGTCGAGAGCGGCACAATCCCCTACTACGGTCTGGCTCCCGAGTCTACCATTCTGGTTGGCTGCGGCGACTTCGACAACGGCTCGATCAACGCCGGTATCGGCGCTGTCATCGCCCGTGCCAAGGCCGACGGCAAGCCCGTGGTTGTGAATCTTTCGCTCGGCCACAACCGTGGCAGCCACGACCCCAACGAAACCGTCAACCGTTATCTCGACTCCCAGGCTGAGGACGCTATCATCTGTGTGGCAGCCGGTAACGAAGGCGGCTCCCGCATGTCGATCGAAGCAAGCAAGCCTCGCGGCGGTTATCTGACCACCACCATGGTGCCCAACACCGAAGGTGCTGCCAATGCCACTGCCCGCATTCGTTTTTCCTCCGAAGTCTGGGCCAGCGACAACCAGCCCTGCAATGCATGGGTTTTCCTCTGGAACAAAGTGACCCGGGAACGTATCGCCGAGAAGGAAATCACCGGCAACCGCGGCTCTTTGGGCTGGAACACCAACGACAACACTTTCGGCCAGTACTTCGAGAGCGGTTCTTCGATCAGCGTCTCCTGGAGTGTCGACGGTTCCACCAACCGCTTCAACATCTATATGGACAACAACCTCAAGGCCAAGTCGGCCGACGTGGTGCTCGGTATCGATGTTGAATACGCTGCCGGTCAGCGCCTTAACGCTTACGTCGATGCTTACAACGGTTATTCGGAAGATGAGGTCCGCTTCTCCAATCAGGACGGTCTGGGCGGCGTTTCCGGTAACGACAACGGCTCGATCAATGGTATGGCCTGCGGTCTGAACACGATTTCGGTAGGTGCCTGGACCTCCCGTACCCTCGTCCCGACCCTCGGCGGCCGCGCTTCCGGCGCAGGTCCTGTGAATGACATCGCTGCCTTCTCGTCGCACGGACGTTCGGGCGACGGCCGTATGCTCCCCATCGTCTGCGCTCCCGGTGCCCAGATCATCTCCTCGATCAGCACTCACTACGCCGACGCCGCCAAAATGTCGGACAACAGCTTCAGCGCGCTGGTTACCGAAGGTAACAAGAAATATCCCTGGTACTACATGCAGGGTACCTCGATGGCAACTCCGTTCGTGTCCGGTACCGTAGCCCTCTGGCTGGAGGCTTTCCCCGAAATGCGTGCCGATGATGTTGTCGAGATCCTTCAGGAAACCTGCACCAAGGACAGCTACACCAGCGATATCAATAACATCGACAAGTGGGGTTACGGCAAGATCAACGTGCTTGCCGGTCTGAAGAAGGCTATCGCCATGAGCGCTTCGGTTGAAAGTGTGCTCGAGGATGCCGCCGACCGGAACCTCATGATCGTAAACAACGCCAAGCAGCTCGAAATTTCCGTTCCCGGCGTCGAGGACCTCTCGGCAGCCCTCTACAACCTCCAGGGCGCACAGGTTGCTGTGGCTCAGGGCTCCGGCGACACTCTGCAGCTCGACGGCTCGGCTCTCGCCGACGGTATCTATGTGGTTACCGTCAACGCTGCCGGTCAGAAGCTGTCCCGCAAGGTTGTCCTCAAGTAATGTGGCCGAAAATTCTGCAATTCAGAGGAACTGAAGAGTTTTCGGGAGAAATCCGCCAATAAGAAATCGGTGTGTGATATGCGAAATTTTCAGAAGATTTCGTAACTTTGCACCGATGTTTGAAAATCGAAACATAATAAGCAATGCGAAGAGCCGCCGGAAGTCGCCGTTTCGACTTCTGACGGCTCTGTTATTGTTTGTCTGTTCGTTATCAGCACCTTCGCTGGAGGCCAAGCGGACCTTCCTGAATCTCGACACGATCGCCTCCTGGGGTAAATTCCCCCGGTTCTGCATCAACACCTACCGCTGGGGCGACAGATTCTTCAACGGCTACGACTCAGCCTACGTCCAGAGCTCCGGCCACCGCCTGAATGTAAAGTTCAAGACCGACAGCTGGATGGACTATTACAACTTCCGCTTCGACGACCACTACAAGCTGAGTTTCTACAACGAACCGTCGTCGTCCGTAGGTCTGTGGCTCACCTATATGGCGGTGTCGGTCGGCTACGACGTCAATCTCAGCAATATCTTCAACCCGGGTCACGGCGCCCGCAAGCGCTTCGACTTCCAGTTCAACTGCATGCTTTTCGCCGCGGAATACTACTCGGTCGACAACTCTGTGGATATGACAATCAACCGTAAGGGCTATCCCGGCAAGATGCAGAAGGTCGACATCCCCTTCGACGGCTTCCATTCCGACTCCTGGGGGCTCAATTTCTACTATTTTTTCAACCACAAGCACTATTCCCAGGCTGCTGCGTTCAACTATTCCAAGATTCAGGTTCGGAGCTCCGGCTCGCTCTACGCCGGGCTGGCGTTCTGGAAGCAGAACTACAACATGGATTTCTCGAGCGTAATGGATGAGCTCGGAATGCCCCCGACGCTGCTCGAATGGGCCAGCCATTATCAGGTCTCAAACAAAAACTATGCGCTGAAATGCGGTTACGCTTACAACTGGGTGTTTCACCGCGGATGGTGCATGGGGGTGTCGGTAGCCCCTTCGGTCGGGGTCCGGAAGGGCTTCATCAACTATCCGATGGAGAACCGTACGACCTTCTCACTCAGCAACAACGCTCGTATGTCGCTGATTTACAACTACAACAAGCGGTGGTTCTTCGGCGTGGTCGGAAATATCGACAACGGACTGGTCTATGACAAGCAGCACACGATGTTGTCGACGAACTTCTTTGTCGAGGCCTCGGCAGGCTTCCGTTTCGACCTGTGGTAGAGCGGATTAGCATTATTCAGGCATAATTCAAGCATTATTCAGGCGTTATGAAACCGATGACTCATGGCGAAATACGGGGCACACTGATGATTGCGGCGCTATTGGTTGCAGTGCTGCTTGTTGTCGCCGTAGTCCGGAGCTGCGGTTCATCGTCAGTGCCCCCCGGTGGGGGAGTGGTCGAAGTCCTGGACCCTGAAAACCGCGAAACTGTCGATTCGGCAGCCTTGGCCGAGAAGGTCGGCGCCTATCTCCGCGCCGACTCCCTCCGCAAATCAGCCCGCGACTCCCTCCGCATTGCTTCCCGCGACTCCGCCGGCAAATCAGCCCGTGGTCCGAAACCACCCAAATCGCGCCGCACCCGTCAGCCCGTGAAAATGAACGATTCCCCCCTCGACCGCGCTGCCCCGGAACGCTGATCGCCCCCTCCCTCCGACTCCCTCCGGCGCCCCTCCCTCCTTTTATTTGTCTCCGCCCCCGAGGTTCACCTCGGCCCGCTCCCGAGTCAACCAAGTCGTTGATTTACTCCATGAAAGAAATTAATTCAAGTCGCAAAATACTCCTGCGGGGCATCTCCTGGAGCGCCTTCGAGCGCCTCTCGGTTCAGGCCATGCAGTTCGTGGTATTTATCTTTATGGCCCGGGCACTCTCGCCCGTCGACTACGGACTGGTCGGCATGCTGACCGTCTTTATCGTTGTCAGCCAACTGCTGGCCGAAGGCGGAATGTCGCAGGCAATTATCCGCAAACTCGACCGCAACATGGTCGACTGCTCCACCGCCTTCTGGAGCAACATCGCCTTCGGCCTGACCCTCTACCTCATCCTCTTTTTCTGCGCGCCCCTCATCTCCCGCTTTTATAACGAACCGCAGCTGACACTGATACTCAGAGTGTTGGCCGCAGCCGTCATCCTCCAGTCAACCCTCGTCATCCACCGCTCGCTCCTCACCGCCTGCCTCGATTTCAAGACCCAGGCGAAATCCACGCTCGTCGGCGCGCTCCTCTCCGGCGCTGTCGGCATCTACATGGCCTATTCGGGCTACGGCCCCTGGGCTATCGTGGGCTTACAGCTTACAAACCAGGTGGTTACCGGCACAACACTCTGGATTCTATCCGACTGGAAACCCAAATTCATCTTCTCGATGAAAGCCTTCCGCAACCTCTTCGGCTTCGGAGCAAAAGTGATTGGCGGGAAACTCACCCAAAACCTCTCTACCGGCCTCTGTTCACTCTTCATCGGAAAAGTCTTTTCGGCCTATTCCTTAGGTAGTTACACCAATGCGCGCCAGATCGGAAGCATCTCCTCCGAAAACCTTGCCAACATTGTCCAGCGCGCCGCCTACCCCATGTTCTGCAACATCCGCCACGACGCCGACCGCATGCGCACCAACATGGCCGAATACCTGATGCTCAGCACCTTCTTCATCGCCCCGATCATGTTCGGCCTCGCCGCAATCGCCGAACCCCTCACCACCGCCCTCATCGGCGACCAGTGGCTCTACACCGCCCGCCTCCTCCGGCTCCTTTGCCCCACATTCATCCTCTGCCCCCTCATCTCCATCAACATGATGAACCTCGAAGTCTACGGAAAAGGCGCCGCCTACCTGCGCCTGCAGGTGATAGCGCTCATAGTGTCGATGACCATGCTCGCCGCCAGCATCAGCTTCGGCCTCTCCGCCGTATGCTGCGGCATGTTCATCGCCGCCATCATAAACTACTGGATTGCCGCACATTACGGCGGACGCCTCGTAGGCCTCGACTTCTGGCCACAAGTGAAAACCACTATACCCATCCTCATCAACTCCGCCGTCATGGCCACCATCATGTACGTAGTCCAACCCCTCATCCCCGACACCTGGCTCCGCATCATCTTCTGCACCCTCATCGGCCTCGTCGTCTACCTCGTCCTCTCCATCGCCTTCCAGACCGAAACCTGCCGCATCGCCCTCCGCCTCCTCCGCTCCCCCCGCCCCTGATTCCTCCGTTCCCCCACCCCTGCTCCCGTTCGCCCC
>CABUTS010000073.1 GCA_902494515.1 uncultured Muribaculaceae bacterium
TCGCCGCCGAGCCCGACCTGCTGATTCTCGACGAGCCCACCAACCACCTCGACATCCCCACCATCGAGTGGCTCGAGCAGTATCTCAGCCGCTCGAAGGTGACACTGCTGATGGTTACCCACGACCGGTATTTCCTGGACCGCGTCTGCGACAAAATCATCGAGATCGACCGCGCGCAGGTATTCAGCTACGACGGCAACTACGCCAACTTCCTGCGCCGCCGCGCCGAGCGCATCAACGGCATGGCCGCCGAGCTGGCCAAGGTGAAGAACACCCTGCGCAAGGAGCAGGAGTGGATGAACCGTCAGCCGCAGGCCCGCGCCGGGAAGGCGCAATACCGCATCGACGCCTTCCATGACCTCAAGGAGCGCTCGCGCCTGAACCTCACGGAGCGGAACGTCAGCCTGAAGGTTAACTCCTCGTACATCGGCTCGAAGATTTTCGAGGCCGTGGGGGTGAGCAAAAGTTTCGGCGACAAGTGTGTGCTCGACAACTTCAGCTACGTTTTCTCGCGCTACGAGAAGGTCGGCATCATCGGCCGCAACGGCGCCGGGAAATCAACCTTCATAAAGATGCTGCAGGGGCTGGTTAAGCCCGACTCGGGGCATTTCGACATCGGCGAGACCGTGCGCTTCGGTTATTACTCGCAGGACGGCATCGCCTTCGATGAGCGCAAGCGGGTGATCGACGCCATCGAGGAGCAGGCCGAGGATATCGTGGTCAACGACGGCGAGCACTACTCCCCCTCGCAGTTCCTGAGCCATTTCCTTTTCACCCCTAAGGACCAGCAGAAATATATCGCGAAGCTCTCGGGCGGCGAGCGGAGCCGCCTACACCTGGCGTCGGTGCTGATGAAGTCACCGAATTTCCTGATTCTCGACGAGCCGACCAACGACCTCGACATCGTTACCCTCGGCATCCTCGAGGAATACCTCGCGGCGTTCAAGGGGTGCGTGATTGTGATTTCCCACGACCGTTTCTTCCTGGACTCCATCGCCGACCACCTCTTCGTGTTCGAGGGTGACGGCAAGGTGAAGGATTTTCCCGGCAACTATACGGAATACCGCGCATGGCGCGACGAACAGGAGGCCCAGGCGAAAGCCGCCGCTGCGGAGGACGCCAGGGGCACCGCCGCATCCGGTTCGGCTTCGGCTGACAGTCAGGGGGTAAAGCTCAGCCGCGGAGGCCTCGAACGCGCCGCCAAACTCACCTTCAAGGAGCGCAAAGAATTCGAGCAGCTGACCGCCGAACTCGACTCGCTCAACGCCGAGAAAGCTCAGCTCGAAGCGCTCTTCAACTCCGGCGAATCCATCCCCGACATCGACGAGAAGTCACGCCGCTACACCGCCCTTCGCGACCTCCTCGACGAGAAGGAGCTCCGCTGGCTCGAACTTTCCGAGAAAGCCTGAGCCGCCGGGAGGGGCGCCCCCTGCGTCTTGCGCCTCCGCCAACGTGAGTCTTGGTGTTTGCCCCTCTGTGTTATATACGAAAAATCAGGCAGCTGGTCCATTCGGGTCAGCTGCCTGATTTTATGCGGTATATCTGTTTTACGCGGTATAATCGATGAAAGTATAACGCAATCCCTGACGGCGTTGCGCCGGGGGATTAGCCGTACTTCGAGATTTTGCGGAGCTGCGGCTCGTCGAGGATGCGGATCCGGCGACCGTCGACGGTAATCAGCTTCTCGGCCACGAAGCACGAGAGGGTGCGGATGGCGTTGGAGGTCGTCATGTTCGAGAGGTTGGCGAGGTCCTCGCGCGCCATATAGATTTTCAATGTCATGTTGTCATCCTCGTAGCCGTAATGGTCGCTGAGCACCACCAGAGCCTCGGCCAGACGTCCGCGTATATGTTTCTGGGTGAGGTTCACGATCTTGGTGTCGGAGCCGCCGAGGTTGCGCGAAAGTTCGTGGATGAAGAACCAGGCAAGGTCGCGGTTCTTGTCGATCATATCCTTGACCAGAGTCATCGGCAGTGTGCCGAGGGTCGAGGCCTCGAAGGCTGCCGCCGAGGAGTTATAGCGCTCGTTGGCGAAAAACGCGCGATAGCCGAAATACTGCACCGAGCGGATCAGTCGGAGAATCTGCACACGTCCGCCGATACCGTCCTTGTATTTTTTCACTTTGCCCTGCAGGAGACACCAGAGATATTCCGGTTCCTCACCTTCGGCGTAAATAATCTGATTCTTTTTATATTGATGAATCACAAATGCGTCGATAATCCGGCGCTTCTCCTCATTGTTGAGGACAGTCCAGATTTCAGACATATCTTCGCTCATCACTTTTTCAAGAGCTTTCTTAATCATATCTTTGTGTCATCAGGAAAAGTTAAATTCACGTAAGAGGACAACAGACCGGGGCACCTCCCGGTGTTTCATACGTATGTTATACAACACAAAGTTACTAAATATTTTTGACATACAAACATTTTTATCTAAATTTTAACACATCGCCCAACATTTTACCGTTTTAGCCCAACCTGCCCCCCCCCGATGCAAGCGTCTAAAAAAACAACTTTGTCACAATATCGTACGGACGTGCCCTGATCCCCAATTTTAACACACCCACCGGCTTTTGAATCTGAAACGCAAAAACGGTCAGCGCATGAAGCAATAAAACGGAAGTATATGAACAGCAAAAACGGTCAACCCTCGAAAGGGAATGACCGTTTTTGAAGTGTAGCGGGACCGAGAATTGAACTCGGGACCTCCGGGTTATGAATCCGACGCTCTAACCAACTGAGCTATCCCGCCATATTTTATTTTGTTAGCGCCTCTTGCGACGTTTGCCGGCATTCATGCGCTTTTTGTTAGCGCCTCTTGCGCCTTTGCGAGTGCAAAGTTAGGCATTATTTCCGAACTGACAAAATTTTTTATCAATTTTTTCAGAAATTTATTTTTAATACCCGCGTAGAACCCGGGGTGATCCCGATAACTGTGTAGATCGGAAGTTTTTTAACACGGAACTATACGGAACTATACGGAACTAACGGAAGCAAATTTGTCTCTTGAACGTCAAACCGAACCATTGCGGAGCTGCCGCTCCTGAACGTTAACGGAAGCCTGCGGGGTGATAACAATGTCAAAACTCAACGGAAGCCTACGGCGAATCAACCTTTACCGCCGTAGGCTTCCGTTTTACGTTCTGGGACAGGCCTTTAGGCCTCCGTTGACGTTCGGGATGATGGTTCCGTTAGTTCCGGGCAGTTACGTGTTAAAAGATTTCCGGCACATGGAGTTTAAGACACACCTATGCAGGGCGTAAGTAATTGTTCATGAAGACCTTCGGCCTTCACGCGGGTTGTTTCGGTGGGATCCCCGGCTAAAAAATTTCGCTGCGCTTCATTTTTAAGCCGGGGTTACATGAACAAGAAGGCCTTTGGCCTTCCCCTGCCGGGGGGTTCTTACTGAACTTCATGTTGTTAGGTTGACATTTGCCGGGGGCTGACCATTAGGCTGCGATGTTGGCGATTGCCGGGGACTGACCTTCATGTTGTGAGGTTGACTAAGACGTAGGCTTACATATGAGACGTAGGGGGGGTCAAACTTCTTTTAACTGGATGGAAGTAGGGTTTTCCAACTTCTTTTAACAGCTTTTACATCGGTGGGGGTTTCGAGTTTCAGCGAGAAAATATAACTTTGCCGCGTGACTCTTACGTTTCAACCTTTCGACCAATCTTTCTGAGATATGATACGTCAGTTTACGGCAGTTATCATGCTTCTGTTTTCCTGCATGGCTATGTCGCTGGATGCCAGGAATATCGTTGTGGCGGACTCCACGACCCACACTCCCCTGCCGAACGCCACCATCTGCGACGCCCGCGGCGAGGTTTTCGGCATCACCGACCAGCGGGGCGTGATGCCGCCGATTCCGCGGGGGAGCTACCCCGTCACCATCAGTTATCTCGGCTTCAACGACCTGACCCTCAGCGCCGAGCCTCGCGACACAATCTTCCTGAGCGAAAACCTGACCGAGCTGCCCGAAGTCGTAGCGCAGACAAAGCGCCACCGTGTGCTCCACATCCTGGCCTACGTCCGCGAATACTCCACCCTCTCGACCTACACCGACACCGTGTTTCTTTTCCGCGAAAAGATGGTAGACTTCATGTTCCCCTCCAGCCCAAAGGTGAAGTTCGAGGGGTGGTCGACGCCGCGGATGCTGACCAGCCGGTCGTATTACCGTTTCACGAACGACAACGGCCTCGACAGCGTCAGCGATGTCAGCAACAACCATTTTTCATGGTCCGACTGGATCGGGCTTAAACCCCGGCTCGACCTCCCGGCGATGCTGGCCGGCGCCGGCGCCGCCACTGACACCATCCACGGTAAATACAGCCCGGCTGAAATCTGGCGGCGCAGCAATGATTCCGTCACCATCGACATCGACATTCTCGCCGACCTGCAGAGCCGGAAATGGGTCCGCAACCTCGAGGGGTTCTTCCGCAAGAATCTCGAATTCGAGAAGTTCGACATAACATATAATTATAATAATGTGGCGGGCGACTCCCTGACCGCCCTTGACCTCAGCCGTTACTCCTTCAACATTGAGTCCAACGGGCGCGGACACGATATGTTCCGCTTCAACCGCGTGGATGAGCCATTTTTTGTCAGCACAAAGGCCGAAATCTATATTCTTGACAAAGAATACATTACGGTCAAGGAGGCCCGCAAATGGGAAAAACGGCGTTTCGACACCGACGAAATCGGCATCTACGAGCCGATGGAGGCGCCGGCCCTCGACGCCCCGACGCTCGCGCTGATCTACCGCGTCAGCACAATCAACACCGACGAGGTGCGCCTGAACATCGCCCCGGACCGCCGCCTTGTCAGCCTATACGACGGCCGCAAGAACTTCCGCATCGGCAACCGCGCCCTGACACTGCTGAAAAACCTCACCGGCATCACCTCCTACAAGTTCCACAAACACACCCGCGACAATTGGTCGGAGTTCCGCCGCGAGCAGCGCGCCCGCAATCAGGCATCCTCAAAGAAACAATGACGACAAGGGCTGACGACATAAGAACAGATTACGTCAAGAGCAAACGACGTCAAAAAAAAGACGATTTAGAGGCTGACGACGTCAAGAGCAAACGCAAAAACAGCTTCGCAATCAAAGGGTTGCGAAGCTGTTACTATATTATTCCCAGAGATTTTGCGGGGAGAATTTCCGGAGGGGTCTCCAGAAGTTTTGCCGGGATAAACCCCTAAGCATTTCCGGAGAGGTTCCCGAAATGTTTTACTCGAAGATGTGCTTGAGTTTGGAGAAGAGGCGGTGGGTGGTGGAGGGGTCGGGCTTGATGTCGGGCTGATCGCGCAGCGACTCAAATGCCTCGCGCTCCTTATCGTTGAGCTTCTCGGGGATGAAGACCATCACATTGATGAGTTCGTCGCCGGTGCCGCGTCCTTCGGTCGAGGGGAGACCCTTGCCGCGCAGGCGGAGCACCTTGCCGGGCTGGGTGCCGGCGGGGATGTTCAGACGGGCACGGCCGCTGATGGTGGGCACTTCCACCGAGCCGCCGAGGGTGGCGGTGACAACATCGAGCATCAGGTTGTAAATCACGTCGTTACCGTCGCGGATGAGTTCGGGATGCTTGACTTCCTCGATCACAACCAGCAGGTCGCCGTTTATGCCGCCGCGGCGGGGAGCGTTGCCTTTCCCCTTGACAGTCAGGGTCATACCCTCAGCCACACCGGCGGGGATGTTGAACGACACAAGCTCGTCCTTGCGGAGGATTCCCTCGCCGGAGCAGTGGGGGCAGGGGGTGGTGATTACCTTACCTTCACCCTCGCACTGCGGACATACGCCGACAGCTTCCTGCGGGCCGAACAGCCCCTGAACAACCTGACTGACAGTGCCGGTGCCGTGGCAGGTGGGGCAGGTGGTGAAGGCCGTGCCGTCCTTGGCGCCGGTGCCGTTACAGTGGTCGCACTTCACGTAGGTCGGAATCCGGAGTGTCTTGGTAACGCCGGAAGCAATCTCCTGAAGGGTGAGTTTCACCTTGATACGGAGGTCGGAACCGCGTCGCTGCGGTTTGCTGCGACGACGGCTGGAACGGCCGCCGGTTGCGCCGCCGAAACCGCCGCCGAAGTCGAAGTGGCCGCCGAAAATATCGCCGAACTGCGAGAAAATATCCTCCATCGACATGCCGCCGGCGGAGTAATACTGACCGCCGCCGAAACCGCCTCCGCCGAAGCCCTGCGGACCCATGGAGTGGCCGAACTGGTCATATTTCGAACGCTTGTCGGGATCTGAGAGCACTTCGTATGCTTCAGCGGCCTCCTTGAACTTCTCCTCAGCGGCCTTGTCGCCGGGGTTCTTGTCAGGGTGGTATTTGATGGCCATCTTGCGGTAGGCCTTCTTTATTTCTTCAGGCGAGGCTGTCTTTTCGACGCCGAGCACTTCGTAGTAGTCTCTTTTGTCTGCCATTTCGTTCAGGTAATTTATTGTGCCACAACCACTTTAGCGTGGCGCATGACCTTATCGTTAATAGTGTAGCCCTTCTGCACGGTGTCCTTGATCTTGCCGGAGGGAGTTTCGTCGTCGGCGGGCACCATAGCCACGGCGTCGTGGAATTCGGGGTCGAAATCCTGGCCGTCGGTAGCCATCGGTTTCACGCCATTGTCAGCGAGATACTTGATTAACTTATTGTAAATCAGCTGCATACCCTCCACAATGGCATCTGCGTCGGAGTTCCCTTTAGCAGCTTCGAGACCGCGCTCGAAATCGTCGACCACGGGGAGGAGCCCCTGCAGGGCCTTTTCGGCGGCGGTCTTGATCAGGTCGGCACGCTCGCGGATGGTGCGCTTGCGGAAATTGTCGAACTCGGCCATCAGGAACATATATTCCTTCTTCTCCTTTGCGACCTCCTCCTCTTTGGTTTTCAGGAGGTTGCGGAGATTTTCAAGTTCTCCGGCGGGAACCTCGCCGGCGTTGTCGTCATCGGGTTCGACGTCGAAAACCTCGGCGTCGGCGTCTTCGATGTTGATATCGTTGCGGGACTCATCGTCAGGCCCGGGGGTCTGCTGCCCGTTGAAGTTCTGAGTGTTGTTATCCTTGCTCATATATAATATGGTGTATTAAATTCAAAAGATTACACAGACGGTAGCAGCAAAAAGTTTGCCAAACTTGCCGTCCGGCGCCGCAAAGGGTCGCTAAATTCAGTTTTCCAACTTAATTCAGTTTTCTAATGAGATAACAACCTAAGGGGGCTAAGAGTTTACCGAGCGTCCCGTCAACTTCGCCATGGAAAAGGCCGAAGACCGCCGAGCCGCTGCCCGACATGGCGGCGTAGTAGGCGCCATGGTCCAGCAGGGTCTGCTTGATCTGCCCGATGACGGGACATTTCGCAATCACCGAGGGCTCGAAGTCGTTGACCAACAGCCCCTGCCACTCGTCGGCCGGGCGTTGCAGTACCTCGGCGATGCTCACCGAAGGCTCCTTCGGAGTGACACCGGCGTAGGCCTCGGCGGTGCTGACGCTTACCGGAGGCTTCACCAGGGCAATCCAGGTGTCGGCCGGCAGCTCCAGGGGAATCGGGGTCATGTCGGTGCCGGTTCCGGTGCAGAGCATCGGACGGTTGTAGATGAAAAACGGACAGTCGGCGCCGATGCGGGCAGCAATCTGCGCCAGTTCCTTGTCGGCCATGCCGAGATCAAACAGCTCGTTGAGCCCGCGGAGCATGAAAGCGGCGTCGGCCGAACCGCCGCCGAGTCCGGCCCCGTCGGGGGTCTGCTTGCAGAGACTGATGTCGACAAACGGAATCATCCGAATCTCGCGCATCGCCCGCAAGGCCTTGATTACCAGATTCTTCTCCATCGGGCAGTCGATAGACAGCCCGGTGCATGTCAGCGTGTCGCGAGGTTCAGGGGGAATCGGGCAGTCGGGCTGCTCGGCAATGCAGGGAGCTTCGCCGGAGGGCAAGGGGGTGATTTCGAGGATGTCGAAGGAGGGTATGGGGACCATCACGGTCTGAATATCGTGGTAACCGTCGGGCCGACGGCTGATTACGTTCAGTCCTAAATTGATTTTTGCGTTGGGGAAAAGGAGCATCT
The DNA here is from genome assembly GCA_902494515.1 of uncultured Muribaculaceae bacterium. Lineage (GTDB taxonomy): Bacteria > Bacteroidota > Bacteroidia > Bacteroidales > Muribaculaceae > UBA7173. Next base: position 8,050 of record CABUTS010000073.1, read on the forward strand.
GCTGAAGATTTTTTGCAAAGTTAAAAAATATTTTCCTTTCTTTGCAACCTATTTCGTTTTTTTGAAGTCTAAACAATTGAAGCCCGAAAAAACAGCTTTCAGTAGTTCATCTGACAGTTAAACAATCAAACACTGCAAAATATTAACCCGTAATGAAAAAAATATCCGCTCTCATCCTCGCTGCCTGCCTGTCTGTTGCCGCGGTTTTCGCCCAGACCGAGAAAAATGACAGCGTAGTTTCAGTAAAAGCGACAGTTGAAGTAGTCAACGGAGCTAACGGCTCTACCGCTGCCGTTACCGACACGATCGTTAATGCCGACAGCATTGCCGACGTAAGCACCAATTACTCACCAGCCCCGGAAGTTTTCAGCCGCGGGGGCGTCTGGTATGTGAAATATGACGATGACATCAAGAAAATCGAAGATGTCTTTTCCGAGTCCTGCGTAACTGTCATAGACAGCAATGATTTTCCCGAAGGCGATTCAATCTTGCTCATTCTCCTGATTGTTTTCGGCATACCCTGCCTGACTATCATCGCCGGCCTCATCGTGGTGCTGGTTTACTTGCTGAAGCGTATCCGCGGCCGCAATGAACTGATTGGCAGAGCAATAGACGCCAACTATTCGCTTCCCGACGTCTTTTATATATCCTCGTCGAAAAACACTGGCAGCAACAATCCCAGTGCTCCGATGCGCGACTCCCGGAGGTTCTACCGCGCCATTGCCCTTATGTCGGTCGGCATTTCGGTGATTGTATTCGCCGCCACATGCAATATTCCTTTCTTCTATATGGTTGGCGGAATCCCCTTCCTGATCGGTATCGGCCAAATGGTCGGCTACTTCACGGTGCCCACCTATCCCGAGCAGTATAACCAGCCCCGCGGTTATCAGCGTCCGGTCTATTATCAGCAGCCCCCTATGCAGCCCCAGCAGCCCCAGCAGCCCCCTATGCAGCCCCAGCAGCCAGCTCAGCCCCAGCAGCCAGCTCAGCCCCAACAGCCCCAGCAGCCAGCTCAGCCCCAGCAGCCGCAATGGCAGCAGCCCGCTCAGCCCACCCCTCCTCCATATAACAACGGAAACAACTCCAACGGAACCATAAACTGAACCTAACCTCCCCTCCTGAGCTCCGCCATGGCAATCCGCCGACTTGAAGAGATTAAACTGCTTGCCCTCTGCATGGCTTCCGACAACCGCGACGCATTCTCGCGGTTAGTCGAAATCCATCAGCAGGGCCTCAGGAGGTTCCTCCTCAACCTCACCGGCGGTGACGAAAACCTTACCGACGACGTGGCCCAGGAGACGTTCATAAAGGCCTGGATGGCAATACGTTCGTTTCACGGACTGTCGGGTTTCCGGACCTGGCTTTACCGCATCGCCCTCAACGAGCTGTCGAACTACCGCCGCCTTTCCGGACGCATGGAGACCACCCCGATCGACAATCCGGCGCTGCACATCGCCGACACCTCTGCTCCCTCGCCCGACGCCCGGATGGATGCCGCGGCACTCATCCGGACCCTCCCCGACAACGAGCGCACCGTAGTCCTCCTCTTTTATCTCGAGGAGATGACGCTCAAGGAAATCTCCAAAATCACCTGCATGCCCGAAGGCACCGTGAAGTCCCACCTCTCCCGCGCCCGCACCCGCCTCCGCTCCCTCGTTTAACCTCCATAAATTATTAATTAATAATTGATTACCAATTACTAATTGCTAATTTCTAATTCCTAATTAACTATGCTATCCCCCGAAGACCGCCATATCGCCGAGAAGCTGAATACCGAGCTCCCCGAAGCCAGCGAAAATCCCTGGTTCACTCACCGCGTTGTCAACCGGCTCCCCGAAAAGAGCCGCCTGGCCCGGATATCGCTCTGCCAGTGGGTGTTCTACCTGCTCGGCGCCATAACGTTCGTAATCTCTATCCCACTGATGGCCAAATGGTTGGGAAGCTCGGAATTCAGCCTCCATACCCTCGTTGCAGTTATCAGCCTCAGCCTCCTTATCCTCTTCTGCGCGGGAATCTACCTCGTTCCGCGCCTGATTTCAATCATCCGCGAACCGTAGAGTCGCGAACCGTAAAATTCATTGCGCGAAATTTGGCTGTCAACGGGGGAATTTGTAATTTTGTGGTCTGAAAAACTACAAAATGGAAAAAGAACTTGAGCTCCAGGGTGTTAAAGTGAACATCGAGGTGACCGGACAGGGTGCCCCGCTGATTCTGATGCACGGCTGGGGCTGCAATCATACCACGGTGAGGTCCATCGCAGCCACGGCCGCCCTGACCAACACCGTCTACAACGTCGATTTCCCCGGATTCGGCAGCTCGCAGGAGCCGCCGGAGGTCTGGGGAATTGAACGTTATACACGTGTCATTGAGGAGCTTGTGCAAAAAGAAGGGCTGGCAAACCCCGTGCTGGTCGGCCACTCGTTCGGCGGCCGCGTAGCCATCCTCTACGCCTCGCGCAACCCCGTCAGCAAGGTTATTCTCGTCGACGCCGCCGGCATCAAACCTAAGCGTTCACTGAAATATTACCTCAAAGTCTACTCCTTCAAGGCCGGGAAGCGCTTCTGGCAGCTCGTATTGGGGAAGGAGAAGGCCGAAAAAAGGATTGACGCCATGCGCGCCAAACGCGGCTCGAGCGACTACGCCGGAGCCTCCCCGATGATGCGCGCCATCCTCTCGAAAGTTGTGAATGAGGACCTTACGGATCGCCTGCCCCTCATCAAAGCCCCCACACTGCTGATCTGGGGCGAGGAGGACAAGGCGACCCCCATCGCCGACGCCCGCAAGATGGCGAAGCTCGTCCCCGACGCCGGGCTGGTCAGTTTCCCCGGCTGCGGCCATTACAGTTTCCTCGACAATCCCGGCCAGTTCCGCGCTGTCCTCTCCTCGTTTCTTAAAAGCTGATTACAAATGAATTACGCAGATTTTCCAACAGCCGATCTGGTGCTGACAATCATAGTTTTAGCCGTCGCAGCCGTGGATATGTGGTTCGTCTACAGCCGCGATCTGATGATGCTCCAGCAAAATTCCTACCGCAACGAACGCTACCTCCGCTGGTTCAGCCAGTCGGGCGAAAGCACCAACATGGGGCGCCTCGGCTGCATGATCAGCTTCTTCCTGATCGTCCTGCGCCGCGTCCCCTCGATTCTGACATATCCGGCTGTAATTCTGATACTTATCTGGCAGATTATCTTCCTCGCCACCCGCAAGTACAAGAAACCGCTGGTGCGCACCAAGCGTGTCAACCGCATTTTCTGGACGATGGTCGGCCTGACCGCCGTGGTCGTGGCGCCCTGCTGGATTTTCCTCGGAATGACCGCCGCCGCAACTGTAATGGTGGCGCTTCTCTGGATTTCGCCGATGGTGCTCCTTGCCGCCAACACACTGTTGGCTCCCATTGAGAAGCGCATCAACCGGAAATTCTACGACGAAGCCACCGACATCCTCCGCTCGATGCCCGGCCTGAAGGTCGTCGGAATCACCGGCAGCTACGGCAAAACCTCCACCAAACACTATCTGCAGCGCATCCTCTCGGAGCAGTTCTCCACCACCATGACCCCGGGCAGCTTCAACACCACCCTCGGTGTAATCCGCACCGTCCGCGAGCATCTCCGCCCCTACGACGAGGTCTTCATCGTGGAGATGGGCGCCAAGCAACCCGGTGATATCAAGGAGATTACCGACCTTGTTCACCCCGTGGCCGGCATCATCACCGCCGTAGGCGAGCAGCACCTCGAAACCTTCAAGTCCATCGAGAACGTTCAGAAAACCAAGTTCGAGCTGGCCGACGCCATCCCCGCCGACGGGTTCGTGGTCCTCAACAACGACTTCCCCTACGTGGCCAGCCGCAAGGTCGACAACACGAAGGCGCTCCGCTACTCGGTAGACCGGAAAGACAAATCAGACTTCTACGCCTCCGACATCAAATACAGCTCCCGCGGCACCACCTTCCGCCTCCACGGTCCCGGTCTGGAGGAGCCTCTCGAGCTGAAAACGCCGCTGGTCGGCGAGTGCAATGTCTCCAACCTCATCGCCGCCGTAGTCGTGGCGCTCCGTCTGGGTATGTCGCACGACAAGATCCGCTACGCCGTCAGCCAGATCGAGCAGGTGGAACACCGCCTGAGCATCCGGCGCATACCCGGCGGACTGACCATCATCGACGACGCCTTCAACTCCAACCCCGCCGGGTCGAAAATGGCCATGGAGGTGCTCGGAATGATGAAGGACGAAGGGCGCCGGATTGTCATCACCCCCGGTATGATCGAGCTCGGCGACCGTCAGAAATCCGCCAACAGCAAATTCGGCGAATATATCGCCGCCAATGCCGACGTCGCCATCGTCGTCGGCGCATACAACCGCGAGGCTATCCTCGAAGGTATCAAAAAAGGGAAAATGGACAGCGACAGCGTCTACGCCGTCGACACCTTTGCCGAAGCGCAGGGGGTGCTGCACCGCGTGGCCCGTCCCGGCGACATCGTCCTCTACGAGAACGACCTCCCCGACACCTTCAAATAGGCCCCCCCTCCACTCTTCCACTCCACCTCTCCTCCACTCTTCCACTCTTCCACTCTCCCACCCCTCTCCCCTCCCCTCTCCCACCTCTTCACGTTAATCCACAGTTTATCAGATAATGAA
>CABUTS010000074.1 GCA_902494515.1 uncultured Muribaculaceae bacterium
GCTCGAGGTGTGAATCTTCAGCAATATTTCACAGAGCAGGAAACTACAACAAGGTTGCTGAGTCAGACTGACACCTATTCAGCGGGCATCCTGCCAATGCTGTTTCAGACAGGATACTTGACCATTAAGGATTATAATCCTGAGACTAAACGATATCGGCTCGGAATCCCGAATCAGGAGGTAGAGATTGGTCTTTTTGAAGGCCTGCTGCCAATCTGTGCTCATGTCGATGCAGAGAACTCTGATAACTTCATCAATAGCTGTTCTGACGCGCTGCGCTACGGGCGACCCGAAGATTTCCTGGAGCAACTTCAGTCGTTCCTCGCCGATATACCCTACGACCTGACAGCCAAGAAGCCCGAGATATACTTCGAGAACAACCTCTACATCATCTTCAAGATGCTCGGGTTCAGCGTTCAGACCGAATACCGCACCTCCCGCGGACGCATCGACATCCTCATTACCACTCCGAAATACATCTATGTTATTGAGCTGAAACTCGACGGCTCAGCCGAAGACGCCCTCCGCCAGATCGAAGAAAAAGGCTACGCCACCCCCTTCACCGCCGACAGCCGTCAGCTCTACCGCATCGGCATCAACCTCAGCTCCTCCACCCACACCCTCACCGACTGGCTCATCCGGTCCTAACCCTCATTTTGGATTATATCATGCAGGCAGCATGCAGGCATCGTTTTTTTGTAAAATTTCTTAACCTCGGTTTGAAAAATATTTTGTGAAATTTTTTAACCTCTGTTTGGAAAATAGATTTACTTTCGCTAACTTTGCAATCTCACCACCTCATGACCGTAATCTGAATCCGGTCGGGACAGCGTCCCTCTCCGCCGTCTTTGCCTGAAAATTAGTTGTTTCTCTCCCCCGACACCATAAAAATTTTTTAAGATGAAGAAGCACAACTTCTATGCCGGCCCTTCAATCATGAGCCAGTACACCATCAAGCACACGGCCGAAGCCGTGCTTGATTTCGCCAACACAGGTCTGTCTATTCTTGAAGTATCCCACCGCTCCAAAGAGTTTCAGGCGGTTATGGACGAGGCTCAGGCCCTGGTAAAGGAACTTCTCGAAGTGCCCGAAGGCTACAGCGTGCTGTTCCTCGGCGGCGGCGCTTCCCTGCAGTTCGCCATGGCTCCCTACAACCTGCTGAAAACCAAAGCCGCGTATCTCGACACCGGTGTGTGGGCCCACAAGGCTATCAAGGAGGCCAAGCTCTTCGGCCCCGTTGACGTGGTTGCTTCTTCCGAAGACAAGAACTACACTTACATCCCGCGCGACTACACTGTTCCCGCCGACGTGGACTACTTCCACTATACCACCAACAACACCATCTACGGTACCGAAATCCGCAAGGATCCCGAAACCTCTGTCCGACTGGTAGCCGATATGTCGTCGGATATCTTTTCGCGCAAGGTCGATGTCAGCAAGTATGACCTCATCTACGCCGGTGCCCAGAAGAACCTGGCTCCCGCCGGTGCCACTCTGGTGATTGTGCGCGATGAGGCTGTGCAGAACCCCTGCCGTCCTATCCCCACAATGCTGAACTACAAGACCCACATCGACAAGGGTTCCATGTTCAACACTCCCCCCGTGCTCCCCATCTACTCCGCTCTGATGACTCTCCGCTACTATAAAGAGATGGGCGGCATTGAGGCTCTCGAGAAGATTGATCTGGAGAAGGCCGCCATGCTCTACGACGCCATCGACAACTCCAAGATCTTCACTGCTACCGTTCCCAACCCCGAGGACCGTTCGATCATGAACGTCTGCTTCGTGCTCAAGCCCGAATTCGCCGATCAGGAGAAAGCCTTCATGGAGTTCGCCACCTCGAAAGGGATCGTCGGCATCAAGGGTCACCGCTCGGTGGGCGGCTTCCGCGCATCGCTCTATAACGCACTCCCCATCGAGAGTGTGAAGGTGCTCGTCGACGCCATGAAGGAATTCCAGGACAAGCTCTGATTCAGCCAATGAATGGCAACGTCCAGACATGCCTTCTGCACATGGACTTTGCGAATTGACGTTGTTCCCTTTAAAATCAAGATTAATAAAAGTGCTGCCTGCCAGCACTTTGCAACAAATATATTTCCGAATGAAAGTACTTGTAGCAACAGAGAAGCCTTTCGCCCCCGTGGCCGTGAAGGGCATCAGGGAGGTCCTCGACAAGGCCGGTTTCGAACTCGAACTGCTCGAGAAATACACCGATCGCAGCCAGCTGCTGGCTGCGGTGGCTGACGTTGACGCCATGATCATCCGCTCCGACAAAGTCGATGCCGAGGTGCTCGACGCTGCCAAGAAGCTGAAAATCGTGGTACGCGCCGGTGCGGGTTACGATAATGTCGACCTCGAAGCCGCCACTGCCCACAACGTGTGTGTTGAGAATACCCCCGGCCAGAACTCCAATGCCGTGGCCGAACTCGTGTTCGGTATGGCTGTGATGGCTGTCCGCAACATGTACGCCGGTACCTCCGGTACTGAGCTTAAAGGCAAACACATCGGCATCCAGGCCTTCGGTCAGGTGGGCCGCAACGTGGCCCGTATCGCCCAGGGCTTCGGCATGGACGTCCGTGCCCTTGACCCCTTCTGCCCCGAAGAGGTGATTGTTGCCGCCGGCGTTGAGCCCGTAACTGACATCAGAAAGCTCTACAGCGACAACGAAGTGGTTTCGATCCACATCCCCGCCACTCCGCAGACTAAGGGTTCAATCGGCTACGACCTGATTACTCTGATGCCGAAAAACGGCCTGCTCATCAACACCGCCCGCAAGGAGGTGATGGACGAAGAAGGCCTCCGCAAAGCTCTCGCCGACCGTCCCGACCTGAAATACGTGGCTGACGTGAAGCCCGACAACGCCGAAGTGCTTGTCGCCGAATTCCCCGGCCGCGTGTTCTTCACTCCCAAGAAGATGGGTGCCCAGACCGCTGAGGCCAACATCAACGCCGGCATCGCCGCCGCCCGCCAGATCGTTGAATTCCTCAACGAAGGCAAAGCCCCCTTCCGCGTAAATAAGTGATAGACAGACGCTAATAATATTTAAGGCCGTCAGGCATCTGTCCGACGGCCTTAAAACACTTTCTGTCAGAATATGCCACAGCCTCAAAATTTCCGACATCCGGTAATCTTTCAGCTCCCGAAAATCACCGACGAGCGCGGAAGCCTGACCTTCCTGCAGTCGCCCGGTCTCGCGCCGTTCCCCATCAAGCGGGTGTTCTATCTTTACGAACTCCCTGAAGGTTCTACGCGCGGGACTCATGCTCATATCGAGATGGAGGAGATGCTGATTGCAGTCGCCGGCAGCTTCAAAGTGCGCACCTACGATGGTAAAACATGGGAGGAATACACCCTCGACCGTCCGGACCTCGGCCTTTACATCCCTCCGCTCACCTGGCGCGAAGTCAGTGGTTTCTCCGCCGGTGCTGTTGCCCTGACACTCTGTTCCACTCTTTTTGATCCCACCGACTACCTGTCACCGCTCGCTGAATACGAAGCTTACCTCGCCTCGCTGGACGAAGAAAAATAACATCATTATTCAGTTTCAGCAATTCTGAGGCAGAAAAGTTAAAAAATTTGCAAAGGTCGCGGAAAATGTCTACCTTTGTAACCGCAAAACGCCGCCTTTTCAGCTTTTCGCCATTTCCCCGGTGGTAAGCCGATGCGGTAGATATAAAATCCATGCTCCTGTAGTTTAATGGATAGAATGAAGGATTCCGGTTCCTTTGATAAGGGTTCGATTCCCTTCGGGAGTACAAAGTAAATCCGCAAACGACTGAACAACAGTTGCTTGCGGATTTATTTTCTCTGCAAATAATATCCGTAAGGGATGAATAAATCATTAAAATAAGGGGATATTAAATTTTTTTATGGAGTTATCGGACGTTAGTTTGCGAAATATTGCTTACCTTTGTGAATTCGTAAGTCAATCTCTATAGATTCAGAAATCTTTAATGCAGGGCGTCGGTTCCTACAATTTACGTATGTTGAAGATTACGATACAGGGCGTGGCTGGCTGTTTCCATGACGCTGCGGCTCATCTTTATTTCCACGACAGGGAGATAGAGACGGTGCCGTGCGACACCTTCCCATCGATGTTCGAGACACTCGAGGCTGATGCCTCGCTGCTGGGCATTGCGGCAATCGAGAACACAATCGCCGGCTCGCTGCTCCAAAACCATGAGCTGCTGCGTCAGAGCAATCAGCGGATTATCGGGGAGTGCAAGATGCGGATTTCGCATGCGCTTTGTGCCCTGCCGGGGCAGAAGCTCGAAGATATCATGGAGGTTAACTCCCACCCTATGGCGCTGATGCAGTGCGAGCAGTTCCTGCGCCGCAATCCCCGTATGAAGGCTGTGGAGCGGTTCGATACCGCCGGGGCTGCCCGTGAAATCGCTGAGAGCCAGCTGTCTGGACATGCTGCAATTTGCGGAGAATATGCCGCGGAGCTTTACGGCCTTAACATTCTGGAGCGCGGCATCGAAACCAACAAGCGCAACTTCACCCGTTTTCTGATTCTCGCCGACCCGCTCAGCCTCGATGAATTCGGACCGAAGGAGCGCGATATCAACAAGGCGTCGGTGGTTTTCACCCTTCCGCACAACAAGGGCGCTCTGTCGAAAATCCTGACAATTTTCTCGTTTTACGATATAAATCTGACCAAAATTCAGTCGACCCCGATTGTGGGGCGCGAATGGGAATACCGCTTTTACGTTGACCTGACATTTGATTCGCTGGTGCGATACCGCCAGGCGCTCGACGCTGTGAGGCCCCTCTGCGGCGATCTTGCAATCCTCGGCGAATATACCGAAGCCGAAGAAATGTTCTGAAACCGACGGATTCTGCCGTATCTTCCGGCAAGCAACGCCGGTAATCTAAAAAATGCAATCAGTTATGAATAAGGAAATCACACCCTCACAGAGGGTTGCCGACATAAAGGAATATTACTTTTCGATAAAACTCCGCGAGGTGGCAGCTATGAAGGCCGCCGGAATCGACGTGGTGTCGCTCGGCGTCGGTGGCCCGGATCAGGCGCCGTCGCCCGAGACCATCGAGGCGCTTATATCTGGGGTCTCGGATCCGCAAAGTCATGGCTATCAGTCGCATAACGGCATACCGGAGCTTCGCCGGGCCTTCGCTGACTGGTATAAGCGCTGGTATGGTGTCAGCCTCGACCTGAAATCCGAGGTGCTTCCGCTAATCGGCTCTAAAGAGGGTGTGCTGCACATTTCGCTGGCGTTTGTGAATCCCGGCGACACCGTGCTGGTGCCCGATCCAGGTTATCCGGCCTATACTTCGGTCAATAAAATGTTAGGTGCCCGTATCGTCAAGTATCCGCTGAAGCAGGAGAACGGCTGGCAGCCCGACTTCGATGCGCTCGAGCGGATGGACCTTACTGGGGTGAAGCTGATGTGGCTTAACTATCCGCACATGCCGACCGGAGCGCCCGCGCAGATGGAGACTTTCCGCCGGGCCGTGGAGTTCGGACGCCGCCATGGCATCCTGATTGTAAACGATAACCCTTATTCCTTTATCCTGAATGATAATCCGCTGAGCATCATGCAGACAGAGGGTGCAAAGGATGTTGCGATCGAGATGAATTCACTTAGCAAGAGCCACAATATGCCGGGTTGGCGCGTTGGTGTCGCCGTCAGCAATCCACGGTTCATCTCCTACATCCTCAAGGTCAAGAGCAACATCGACTCCGGCCAGTTCAAGCCTATGATGCTTGCCGCCGCGAAGGCCCTCGAGGCTGGCCCGGAATGGTACGCCGAGGTCAACACTCTCTATGGCGAGCGCCGCAAGGTCGCTGAAAAAATCATGGATGCCCTCGATTGTGACTTTGACCCTACGCAGGCCGGACTGTTCCTCTGGGGCAAAATCCGAAATCCGGAACTTACGGCCGAACAGCTTGCCGACCGTCTGCTCCATGACGCCCATATATTCCTGACCCCCGGTTTTATTTTCGGAGAAAACGGCGACGGCTACATCCGCATCTCGCTCTGCGCCCCCATCGGCCGCCTCGAAGAAGCCCTCCGTCGCATCAATGCCTTATCGGCCAAATCCTGAAGTGATATGAACAAAACCAACGATAAAGAACTTGGCGAACTCCTGCCACTCGCAATCGACGGTGTGGAGCTCCCCCGCCCGCTGCTCATCGCCGGCCCCTGCAGCGCCGAAACCGAAGAGCAAGTGCTCCGGACAGCCCGCAGTCTGGCGCGCGCAGGAATCAAGATTTTCCGTGCCGGAATCTGGAAACCCCGCACAAAACCGGGTGGTTTCGAAGGTGTCGGCATCCCCGGTCTCGCATGGCTCAGCAAAGCCCGTGAACAGACCGGTATGAAAATTGCTACCGAGGTTGCCAACCGCGGCCACGTCGAAGCCGCCCTCGAATATGATGTGGACCTCCTCTGGATCGGTGCCCGTACTTCGGCTAACCCCTTCGCCATGCAGGAGATTGCCGACGCCCTGAAGGAATCTGGCCGCGACATACCGGTGCTGGTCAAGAACCCTGTGAACCCTGATCTGGAACTCTGGATCGGAGCCCTGCAGCGCCTTTACAACGCCGGAATCCGTCGCCTCGGGGCTATTCACCGCGGCTTTTCGGCCTATAATCCCAGCATTTACCGCAACGCCCCCCATTGGCGCATTCCTCTGGAACTGCGTCGCCGCCTACCATCGCTGCCTATTATCTGTGACCCGAGCCATATCTGCGGCAAGCGCGAGCTGATTGCCTCGCTGTCGCAACAGGCCTTCGACATGGGTTTCGATGGCCTGATTGTCGAAAGTCACTGCGATCCCGACTGTGCCTGGAGCGACAAAAACCAGCAAATCACCCCTGAAGTGCTCAACGTCATCATCGACAACCTCGTCTACCGCGATGCCCGGCCGGCTCCCGCTGAGAGTCTTACCCATATGCGCCGTCGAATTGATGAACTTGATAATCAGCTGATTGAGATTCTTGCGAAACGAATGAATGTTTCCCGCGAAATCGGCCGATACAAGCTCAGCCACAATATGCCAGTGGTCCAGGCCGGACGCTATGGCGACATCATGACCAACCGCGCGCTCGCCGCCAAAGCCTTGGGCATGAGCGAGGATTTCATGCGCCAGATTCTTTCGACCATCCATGAGGAGTCGGTCCGAATCCAGGTCGAGCTCTCCGAGCAAGCTGAAAAACCTTCATCCGAAAATAGCGATGGTGCCGAGTCCGAAACTGAAAACAGCAATGGAGGCGGGGCTAAAACTGAAAACAGCGATGGTGCCGGGGCCGAAACTGAAAATACAAAAAACGAAGTGAAATGAAGATTCTGATTCTCGGAGCCGGGAAGATGGGCTCTTTCTTCTGCGATTTGCTGTCGTTTGACCACGAAGTTGCAGTTTATGACCCTGACCGCAACCGTTTGCGTTTCACATTCAACGCGTTGCGCTTCACCTCGATGGATGAAATCGAGGAATTTCAGCCGCAGCTGGTGCTGAACGCCGCGACGGTGAAATTCACCCTCGATGCCTTCCGCCAGGTGCTCCCGCATATCCCCGCGAACGCCATAATCAGCGACATAGCCTCGGTAAAAACCGGACTGCCGGAGTTCTATGCTCAGGCCGGACATCCGTTTGTCTCCACGCATCCTATGTTTGGCCCGACCTTCGCATCGCTGAGCAATCTGAGCAACGAAAACGCCATTATCATCTCCGAAGGCGATCATCTCGGGAAGGTCTTTTTCCGGGATATTTACCAGCGTCTGAACCTGAATATCAAAGAGTACACCTTCGAGGAGCACGACCTCACCACGGCCTACTCCCTGTCAATCCCGTTCGCTGCAACGCTCGCTTTCGCGGGAGTGATGAAACCGCAGGACGCCCCCGGAACAACCTTCAAGCGCCACCTGGCAATCGCCCGCGGACTGCTCTCTGAGGATGACTACCTGCTGACTGAAATCCTGTTCAACCCCAACACCACCGGACAGCTCGAAAGCATCCGCGCCAAACTCGCTGAACTTCAGGATATTATCGTCCGCCACGACACTCCGGCCCTCATGGACTACCTCACCGAAGTCCGCAAAAACCTCGAAAGCCAGCAATAGCCCGGGAGAAAGAATGGAATTTGCGGATGTCAGCCGTTATTCATCTGGTTGTGATACATCAGCCGGAAACAAATCGGCCGGAATCACGGGAGGTGATTCCGGCCGATTGGCTAAGATTGGAATCTTTCCGGGAGTTTGATTCCGGAAAGATTGACTGTCAGCGGATTAGTCTTCGTTGAGGTTGATGCGCTTGAAAGTGGTGACGAGGAGGCCCTTCTGAGCCTGCTCGAGGTACTTGCCGATGGTGAGGTTTCCGTCTTTGATGAATTCCTGTTCCATGAGGCAGTTCTCTTTGTAGAACTTGTTGACGCGGCCGTTGGCGATGTTCTCGATCATCTGGGCGGGAAGGTTTGCGGCCTTGGCTTCAGCGGTCTCTTTGGCGATCTTGCGGGCCTTGTCGGCTTCCTCTTCGGTGAGCCATCCCTTGGCGATGTTGGAGTTGATGTGGTCTTCGGAGTCAACGAGGTTGGGGTTGATGCCGTTTTTCTTGAGGGCTGCCTCAACGGCTTTCTTAACCTGCTCTTCCTTGGTCTTCTCAACGGCTACGTTGTATTCAGCCTGAACGGTAGCTGCGGGAACGCTTTCGCGATCAACAGCGATGGGGTTCATGGAGGCAACCTGCATAGCTACGTCGCGGCCAACCTGATAGTCAACACCTTCGAGGTTGAAGCCCACGATGGTGGCGAGCTTGTTGCCGAGGTGGTTGTAGGAGGTGGTGGAGGGAGCTTCGAGGTATTCGTAAGCGCCGAGTTCGGTCTTTTCGCCGGTCTTGCCGCCCTCTTCGATGACGAGGTCTGCAACGGTGAGTTCTCCGACTTTCACAGCCTTGAGTTCGTCGAGGCTCTTGCATTTGTTGGCGACAGCGATGTCGAGGAGTTTCTTTGTAAGGTCAACGAAGCCCTGATTCTTGGCAACGAAGTCGGTTTCGCACTGAAGAGCAACGATAGCTGCGAAGTTGCCTTCGTTCTTGGCGAGAACGCAACCTTCGGCAGCCACGCGGTCTTCGCGCTTGGCTGCAACGGCCTGACCCTTCTTGCGGAGGATCTCGACAGCTGCTTCGATGTCGCCGTTAGTTTCGGCGAGAGCTTTTTTGCAGTCCATCAGGCCGGCCGAGGTGAGGTGGCGCAGCTTGGTGATTTCTGCCATTGTTACTGCCATGGTGGTAGATGTTTTTTGATATCTTCCCGGCGCCAGCAGGGACACCGGGAAGATGGGTAGATTACTAAAATTGGTTATGCTGCTTGGCGGAGCTGCGGGTTATAAGCCGTTTCAGGACTTATTCAGCTGCGGGAGCTTCAGCAGCGGGTTCCTCGGCTGCGGGAGCTTCGGCCTCGGCGGCTTCTGCTTCGGTAGCTTCGGCGTTGTCGTTGCGGCGTACGGCACGGCGGCGCTGACGGGGAGCAGCGGCTTCGCCTTCACCGGCAGCCTGAGTGTCGACCTTCTCGGCCTTGCGCTCTTCGAGACCCTCGGCCATAGCGGAGCATACGGTGTCGAGGATGAGCTCGATGGACTTGGAGGCGTCGTCGTTTGCGGGGATTACGAAGTCAATGTCGTTGGGGTTGGAGTTGGTGTCGACCATAGCGAACACGGGGATACCCAGACGGTTGGCTTCGGCAACGGCGATGCGCTCTTTCAGAACGTCAACGACGAACAGGGCGGAGGGAAGACGGTTGAGGTCGGCGATTGAGCCGAGGGTCTTCTCCAGCTTGGCGCGCTGACGGGAGATCTGAAGTTTCTCGCGCTTGGAGAGGTTGTCGAAGGTGCCATCCTTGGTCATCTTGTCGATGGTTGCCATCTTCTTGACGGCTTTGCGGATGGTGGGGAAGTTGGTGAGCATACCACCGGGCCAGCGCTCGATAACGTAGGGCATGCCTACGGATTTGGCTTTGTCGGCGGTAACTTGTTTGGCCTGTTTTTTGGTGGCAACGAAGAGGACCTTCTTGCCGGCTTTTGCTATCGACTTGAGGGCTGCGGCAGCTTCGTCGAGCTTGGCAGCGGTCTTGTAGAGGTCGATGATGTGGATACCGTTACGCTCCATGAAGATGTAGGGAGCCATTGCAGGGTTCCATTTGCGTTTGAGGTGGCCGAAGTGGCAACCTGCTTCAAGGAGCTGATCGAAATTGGAAGTAGCCATTTTGTGGTAAAAGAGTGTTTACGTTCTTTTGAATACAACCCCGGGGTAGGGAACGTCGGTCCATCCGCGGGATTTAGATACTAAACTTAGGCTGCGGTGCTATGATGCGGATTTGCAGCCTGATTCGGAGGGAGAGGGGAGCGGCAATTGGTAATTAGTAATTAGTAATTTGTAATTAGTAATTAGAAATTGGCCGGATGGATTACGCGCAAAGGCGTAGGGGGTGATTAACGCTTGGAGAACTGGAAGCGCTTGCGGGCTTTGGGCTGACCGGGTTTCTTGCGTTCCACAACGCGGGGGTCGCGGGTCATGAAGCCTTCGGCACGGAGAGCCGACTTGTCTTCGGGGTTGATTTTCACCAGAGCGCGGGCGATGGCGAGGCGGAGAGCTTCGGCCTGACCCTTGTAGCCGCCACCGTCGATATTGACGTTGATGTCGTATTTTTCAGCAGCATCGAGGGCCTTGAGGGGCTGGAGGACGATGTACTGGAGAATCGACGAGGGGAAGTACTTGTCGAGAGTACGACGGATGTGGTGGCAGGAGATGTTGATAGCGCCGTTGCCTTCCTTGACAATAACGCGTGCGACGGCGGCCTTGCGGCGGCCAACAGCATTAACTGTTTCCATAATGAATTCTTGCTTGAAAGGTTAGGGCTTGATTACTTGATAGTGTTGATGTCGATGAGCTTTGCATCCTGAGCTTCGTGGGGATGTTCGGGACCGTTGTAGATGTGAACGTTCTTGATGAGGTCACGGCCGAGACGGTTCTTGGGGAGCATGCCTTTGAGAACACGGAGATACAGGGGGTGCATGCCGGGTTTCAGGTGCTTGTTGTAGGACTTGCGCATGAGGACCTCGGGAGTCTGCTGACGCTGACCGCCGGGATAGCCGGTGTAGTGCAGGTAGATCTTATCGGTCATCTTGTTGCCGGTGAGGACAACTTTTTCGGCGTTGATAATGATGACGTTGTCGCCACATTCAACGTTGGGGGAATAGGAGGGCTTGTTCTTGCCGCGAAGGATTTTTGCAACCTTCGAGCAGAGACGGCCGAGCACCTGGTCGGTAGCGTCGACAACAACCCATTCCTTCTTAACGCTCTGAGCGTTGGGGGTGATGGTTTTGTAACTTAAAGTATCCACTTCTAAAAGTTTGATTAATAAATAATTAGTTGGCTTAAAGCCCATGCAGTGCCCGGCCAAAGGCGCTGTAGAGCCGCGGCCAAAACGAGATTTGGATAGCAATCGGACTGCAAAGTTACGAATAATCAGCGAAATAAACAAACTTTTCCGAATTATTTATCTCGGGAAAATCGCGAGACAGAAGGAGCAGAAGGGAAGAAGGGCGCGAGGAGGCACCCCCTCGCTGAAACCCAGGGTCTGGACAAAAAGGATCATAACCCCTCGCTGCATCTCATGGTCTGGACAAAAAGAATCATAACCCCTCGCTGAAGCTCAGGGCTGGGACAAAAAGTGGGGCACGCCTCCTGAATCTAAGGCGCCGACAAAAGAAGGGGCGGGGGAGTCTATGTCAGGACCGGATGAGCCAGTCGGTAAGGGTGTGGGTGGAGGAGCTGAGGTTGATGCCGATGCGGTAGAGCTGGCGGCTGTCGGCGGTGAAGGGGGTGGCGTAGCCTTTTTCTTCAATTTGGCGGAGGGCGTCTTCGGCTGAGCCGTCGAGTTTCAGCTCAATCACATAGATGTATTTCGGAGTGGTAATGAGGATGTCGATGCGTCCGCGGGAGGTACGGTACTCGGTCTGAACGCTGAATCCGAGCATCTTGAAGATGATGTAGAGGCTGTTCTCGAAGTATATCTCGGGCTTCTTGGCTGTCAGGTTGTAGGGTATATCGGCGAGGAACGACTGAAGTTGCTCCAGAAAATCTTCGGGTCGGCCGTTGCGGAGCAGGCTTACGAACTTGTTGATGAAGTTCGCGGATTTCCGGGCACTCATGTGCGAGCATAGGGGCAGGAGCCCGTTGAAGATTCCATGTTCCACTTCGCGGTTCGGAACCCCGAGCATGTAAGTTTCCAGGTCGGGGTCGTAACC
>CABUTS010000075.1 GCA_902494515.1 uncultured Muribaculaceae bacterium
CACCACACCCCCTCTCTGTTTCGGGCGGTCGCTTCCGGAAAGACCGTTCGAAAATCAGTCGGCAACGCCCCAGTGCGTCAGCCGACTGTTTTGTTTTCATAAACCTTTGGCTTGCAGGAAACGTTTTATATGCAAATCGAATTTCAAAATCAATGAATATGGAAATTGGTGAATATATCCCGAATCATCTCGGCGTCGATGAGAACGGCCGAATGGTTACAGCGTCGGGCGATTACGCCCACACTCCGCTGATCGTGTACTTCTACCCCAAAGACAATACTCCCGGCTGCACGGCTGAGGCCTGCTCGCTGCGCGACGGTTTTGCCGAGTTGCAGAAACTCGGCTATCAGGTAATCGGCATCAACCGCAACTCCCCTGATTCGCACAAGCGTTTCGCCGGGAAATACAATCTCCCCTTCCCGCTGCTCACCGACGTGACAGGCGAAGTATGCGAAGCCTTCGGCGTTGTCGGGCTCAAGAAGATGGCCGGCCGCGAGTATATCGGACTGTTCCGGACTACCTTCATCACCGACCCCGACCATGTGATTACCCACATCATCACCAAGGTCAACACCAAGGACGCCGCCAACCAGATTCTGGAGGTCCTCGGCAAAAAGTAAACTGATTTATACAGCAAAACACCCAAACGGGGATGAACCGGTTCCGGTTCATCCCCGTTTGGGTTATATAATATTCTGATAATCAAGCAGATTTACAGAGGATCAAAGGCACGTCCGTACGTTGCTGCACAACGAATCAGGTTCGTAAAATCCACGTGCCGGAGACACGTCCGTACGTTGCTATACGCGGGATTAGATCCAGCGGGTAAAGGCGAAGTCCTGACGGTGGGGCAGGTTTTCGTTCCAGGGATACAGACGGAAGCCGTAGCGGAACACACCGGGATCCTTCAGCTTGGAGTTGAGCTGATAGGTCAGCACGTTGCCTTCCTGCTTGATGACCTCGAACTGCTGGGTGCCGATGAACTTCTCTTCGCCGTCCATGTTCTGGTAGGTCACCATTTCGAGGTGGAGGTCCTTGCCGATGCCGTTGGTGTCAACAATGGCGCGGACATTGAAACCGGTGCCGGTGGTGGAGTTCGTCTGGTCGGAGGTTTCGATGTCGAAGACCTTGATGCCGTCCCATGCAGCGGCGACTTTCTCCTTCCAGGCTGCGATTTCCTTGGCCAGAGAGTAGTCGTTGGCGAGCAGTTTGGACTCGCGGGCAGCCTCCTTCAGGTAGAAGCGCTCGATGTAGTCGTCGATCATGCGCTTCATGGTGAAGTGGGGCGCGATCTTTGCGATGGAACGCTTGATATACTGAACCCACTCGGGGGAGTAGCCCTTGGAATTCTTGGCGTAGTAGAGAGGCACAATCTCGTTCTCCAGCATGGAGTAGATGGTGGCAGCGTCGAGCTTGTCCTGCTGAGCCTGGTCGGTGAAGGTGCGCTTGTCGGTGAGGGCCCAGCCGGCGTCCTCGGCGAAGCGGTAGCCTTCGTACCACCAGCCGTCGAGCACGGAGAAGTTGAGCACACCGTTCATCTCAGCCTTCTCGCCGGAGGTACCGGAAGCTTCGAGAGGACGGGTCGGGGTGTTCAGCCAGATGTCGACACCGGTTACGAGGCGCTTGGCAACGATCATGTTGTAGTCTTCCAGGAAGATGATCTTGCCCTGGAACTCAGGCATGCGGGAGATTTCGATGATGCGCTTGATCAGGCCCTGACCGGCGCCGTCGGCGGGGTGGGCCTTGCCGGAGAATACGAACTGCACGGGGAACTGCTCGTTGTTGACGATCTTGGAGAGACGCTCCAGATCGGTGAAGAGCAGGTGGGCGCGCTTGTAGGTGGCGAAGCGGCGGGCGAAGCCGATGATGAGGGCGTTGGGGTTGATCTTATCGACAATCTTCATCACCGAAGAGGGATCACCCTGGTTGGCAAGCCATTTGGCTTTGAAATCCTTCTTGACGAAGTTGATGAACTTGTTCTTCAGGGTCATGCGCATGTTCCAGATCTCCTGGTCGGTGCACTTGAGGATACCCTTCCAGTTTTCGGGATCTGCGGCATTCTCGAAGACGGCGTCGCCGAGCTTGTTCCGGTAGAATTCCTTCCACTCGGAAGCAGCCCAGGTAGGCATGTGCACACCGTTGGTGACGTAGCCCACATGGCTTTCGCGCCAGTTGTAACCCTTCCAGATACCTGCGAACATCTTCTTGGAGACCTCGCCGTGGAGCCAGCTTACGCCGTTGGCTTCCTGGCAGGTGTTGAGAGCGAAGACGCTCATGGAGAAGCGCTCGTTGGTGTTGGGGTTCTCGCGGCCCATGTTCATCAGGTCGTTCCAGGAGATGCCGAGCTTGGCGGGGAAACCGCCCATGTACTTGCCGAAGAGACCTTCGTCGAAGTAGTCGTGACCGGCGGGAACGGGGGTGTGGACGGTGTAGAGCGAGGAGGCGCGGACCAGTTCGAGGGCTACCTGGAAATCGAGGTGCTGCTCCTGAACATAGTCGGCCAGACGCTGGAGGTTGAGCAGGGCAGCGTGGCCTTCGTTGCAGTGGAAGAGGTCGCTCTTGATGCCGAGTTTCTTAAGCATGAGCACACCGCCGATGCCGAGGAGGTATTCCTGCTTGATACGGTTTTCCCAGTCGCCGCCGTAGAGCTTATGGGTGATGGGACGGTCGAATTCGGAGTTCATCTCGAAGTCGGTATCCATCAGGTAGAGGTGCATACGGCCCACGTTTACACGCCAGATGTGGGAGTAGATGATTCGGTCGTGGTAGGGAACCTCGAGAATCATGGGACGGCCGCTCTCCTCCATAACCTGCTCAATGGGGAGCTGGTTGAAGTTCTGGGGCTCATAGTTGGCGATCTGCTGACCGTCGACCGACAGAGTCTGGGCGAAGTAGCCGTAGCGATAGAGGAAGCCGACAGCGGTCATGGGGACACAGGAGTCGGAAGCCTCCTTGATGTAGTCGCCGGCGAGCACACCGAGGCCGCCGGAGTAGATTTTCAGAGCGTTGCAGAGGCCGTACTCCATCGAGAAGTAAGCCACTGAGGGGTAATCGGAGCGCATGGGTTTGGACATATAGTCCTTGAACATCCCATAGACATGGGCGATACGCTCCATCATCTTTTTGTCGGCGAGGACTTCTTCGAGACGCTCGGAGGAGAGACGCTGAAGCATCATCACGGGATTTTCGCCCGTCGAATGCCAGAGATCGCGGTCGAGGTCATGGAAGAGGCTCTTGGCCTCGCTGTTCCAAACCCACCAGAGGTTTTTTGCAATCTCTTCGAGAGACTTGAGTTTCGAAGGGAGGTCGGATTTAACAGTAATGTCGCGCCAAACGGGGGCATTAGTGTTGCTGACTTGCAGTTTCATGTAGTGAAATTATGGTTGATATTGTGTTATTTCGTTAAGATGAATGAGTCGCGGTCAGGACTGCACGCGGCGCTTGTCGGCAGCGGCCAGTGCCATGCGGTATGCATCTATATAATAGGTAATGAAATAATTCCATTCAGCCCTGTCAGCCGTTGCGCGGGCAGCGGCGGAGTAGGCGGCATACTGGTCGGGGGTGGCTTTCGACAGGGCGAGCATATCGTTGGCGGCAGCCTCCACGACCTGATTGTAGTTGGAGTCGGTGCGGGGAATCACCTCGACGCCGCTCTCGGCGAAGCCGCTACGGGAGGTCGAGAGAACCCACTGACCGAAGCCCGAGAGGGAGGTGGTGACGGTGGGGACTGCGAAAGCCACGCTCTCCAGGGGAGTATAGCCCCAGGGTTCGTAGTACGAGGGGAAGACGGTCAGGTCGACGCCGGCGAGCATGTCGTAATAGTTCATGTTCAGGATGCCGTCGTTGCCGGTGAGATAACAGGGGACGTAGATCACCTGCACCTTTGCATCGTCGTGAGCCTGGGAATACTGGAATCCGAGCTGACGGATGCGGTTGAGGATGGCGTCGTCGTTGGGGTTGTTGAGTTCATGGGTAATCACCGGCTCGGGGAGAGCGGCGGTATCGGCCTTAGGGGCGTCGGCGCCGAGGGTCTGCACAAGGTCGGTACGGGGGCACTTGGCCCAGGCGGGAACGAGCACATACAGTAGCAGATTGCGCTGCGGAACCATCTCGCGCAGACGGGCTGCGGCGTCGAGGAAGACGTCGATACCCTTGTTGCGGTACTCGGAACGTCCGGAGGTGGCTATAATAAAGGTATCTTCGGGCAATGTGTAGCCGCAGAGTTTCGAGCCGACGTTGAGCATGGCGTCGCGGGCAGCCTGACGGGCGCGTTTCTGCTTGCTCTTGGCGGGAGCCCAGTCGGCGGGGAAACCGTTGGGAGTGACTACATCGGGCCTGCGCTCGAGCAGCTGTTCACATTCGGCGGCGGTGACATCGCTGACCGTAGTGAAGCAGTCGGCGTTGTGGGCGGCGGCCTTCTCGAGCGAGTGCTTCGACTGCATGTTCAGTTCCTGAGCCATCTGGTCGCCGTTGTAACCGTGGAGGTAGTCGTAGAGAGGTTTGCCATTGCCGCAGATGCTGCGGCCGATGGAGGTGGCGTGGGTGGTGAAAATCGTGCCGACAAAGGGAACCTTCCACTTTATATATAAGAGACCCATGCCGGTGGTCCACTCATCGAAGTGAGCGAGGACGTTTTTGTGGCGGAGCCGCTTATAGTTGCAGATGCTTTCGATTACAGCACCGGCAGCCAGCGCGAAAGCGCAGCCCTCGTCGTAATCGCCGTAACCGTGGAGGGAATCGACGCCGAAGCGCTCCCACATTTCGCCATAATAGTAGTCCTTCAGGGCGAACATTCCCTTGAAATCAACAAGGATGGTGATCGGTTTGCCGGGAATGTTCCAGCGGCCCACTCTTACCGAAACACCTTCGGGAAGGTTGGCCTTGTCGCGCCAGGGGCGCAGTAACGAGGGAACTTCTGTGAAATACGGCGAGGGATTATCTTTTGTCCAGACATCCGGACCGATGAAAACAACCTTATCCTTATAAAAATCCTGAAGAGTCTGGGCTTTGGTGGACAGAACGGTGTAAATTCCGCCAACTTTGTTACAAACCTCCCAACTCGTCTCAAAGATCATGTCGAGATCTATGGGGTCTAACTTCATATTTAAATTTGAGGTTAATTTTTGGAAGTCGTTTCAAACCTATTGCGAAACCTGAGAATCATGAGATTTTTCAGCTCCGAAAGAAGTTTAAAATTCTTCATTTTCTCCGTTTTAGAGTGCAAAGGTAATCAAAATTTTGTATTAGTGCAATATTTATCCACAAAAATTCTATTCCTGTTATAAATTTATGTTGCCAATATGGCGGCGAACTGCTTAATTTCTAATCGGAAATTCCAATGATAACACTACATTTTGATTGATTTCGGTTTCAGATTTCACTATTTCAGGTTTTTTTCGTAACTTTGAAGTGTGAATCTGATTATAATATGGAAAAAGTAACCGCGCCCTATATTTCCTCGATGAAAATGCGCTCGCTCATCTCCGACAACTCCCTGTTGCTGATGGCGCTGAGCCGTTTCGGCATCTCCCTGGGGTTCGCCGACAAGTCGGTGGAGGAGGTTTGTCGCGCCCATAATGTCGACTGTGACACTTTCCTTACCGTGGCCAACTTCATCTCGGGCCGACGCTATGACCGTCAGGCTATTTCGCTGGAGTCGCTGATGAGCTATCTGAAGTGCGCCCACCGCTTTTTCCTTGATTTTCAGCTTCCCATGATCCGCCGCAAGCTCATCGAGGGGTTGGATTGCTCGGGAGTAGACTCCCTCGGCTTCCTGATTATCCGGTTTTACGACGAATACACTGCCGAGGTCCGCAATCACATGGAGATTGAGAACGACCATATCTTCCCCTATGTCGACTCGCTGCTCCAGGGAACGCTCGCCGAAGGATTTCAGATAGACTCATACGCCCGGAGTCACACCGGCATTGGCTCGAAGCAGAAAGAGCTGAAAGACATGATTATACGCTATTATCCCGAAAAGGAGCTCGACCTGCTGAACTCGGCGCTGTTCGATATCATCACCTGCGAGCAGGACCTGAACTCCCACTGCAGCGTCGAGGATCTGATCTTCATCCCCGCCGTTGAAACCCTCGAACGGAGAATCCGGGCAGAGATTCCGGCGGAGTCAGCCTATGCCGACCAGACCGAAACCCGCGCCAACGACACCGCCGGCGTCGCTATCACTCCGAGCGACGCCGACCGCATCTCCTCGCTCTCCGAGCGCGAGAAAGAGATCGTCTGCCTCGTAGCCCGGGGGCTGACCAACAAGGAGATAGCCGAGCAGCTCTTTCTCTCGGTTCACACCGTGGCGACCCATCGCCGAAACATCGGTAACAAACTCAACATTCACTCCCCCGCCGGGCTGACCATTTTCGCCATCGTCAACGGGCTGCTCCCTATTTCCGAAATCCCCCGCCCGGCCTGACCACCCACCCATGATGGTTTAACAAACACCTAAATCCGATTATGAAATTCCAGGATATTCTCGGTCATGAAACCGTAAAAACGCGCCTGCGCGACATGGTCGACAGCGACCGTTTACCCCACGCCCTGCTCCTCGAGGGACCTCCCGGAGTCGGCAAATTCGCCATGGCCCGCGCCCTGGTGCAATATCTCCACTGCACCGACCGCCAGGGAGGCGAGCCCTGCGGCCGATGCCCGTCGTGTATCCAGCACCAGTCGTTCAACCATATCGACACGATTTTCTCCTTCCCGGTCCTGAAATCGGCCGGGGGAGCAATCAGCGACGACTTCATTGACCGCTGGCGGGAATTTCTGACCGCCGACCCATACATGAACTTCGCCACCTGGCAGAAGATGCTCGGCAACCCGAACGGTCAGCCGGTAATATATGTCGATGAGTCGCAGGAGATTATCCGGAAGCTGTCATTCACCGCCCACAGCTCCGACTACAAGGTGGTGATGATGTGGCTTCCCGAAAAAATGCACCTCAGCTGCTCCAACAAGCTGCTGAAGCTCATTGAGGAACCCCTTCCCGGGGTGAAAATCATCCTCACATCCGACAACCCCAAGGAGATTCTCCCGACAATCTATTCACGTCTGCAGCGCGTGGAGATGAAACGTCTTCCCGACAGCGACGTAAGCTATTATCTCACAAAGCGTTACAATCTCGACGCCACCGATGCCGCCGCCATCGCCCACAACGCTGCCGGGAGCATTACCCTGGCCGAGAACCACCTCTCGAAGGACGATGAATCCCACGAGTTCCTGGAATTTTTCCAGTCGCTGATGCGTCTGGCGTATCAGCGCAAAGTCGGGATGCTGAAGAAATGGTCGCAGGATGTGGCCGGGTTCGGCCGCGAGAAATCAGCACGATTCTGCGACTACTGCGCCCGTCAGGTCCGCGAGAATTTCATCGCCAATCTCCGGATGCCGCAGCTCAACTACCTCAACCGCGAGGAGCAGGCGTTCAGTTCCCGCTTCTCACCCTTCATCAACGAGCGCAACGTCGAGGACCTCTCGGCGCTCTTCACCCGGACCCGCGGCGATATTCTTGCCAACGGCAATGCCAAGATTATCTTCTTCGACGTGGCAGTGAAATGTATCCTTCTGATTAAGAGATGAAACCTTTTCTTTACAGCATAGCCGAAGCATATCTGGCGAACGAACCCGACCGGCTCCTGGATTACTGCTTTGTTTTCCCGAACAAACGAAGCGCCGTGGTGTTCAACCACGCTTTTGCCCGGGCCGCGAAAGATCTGCAGAAGTCCGGACAGCAGAGCCGTCTCACCCCGCATCCGGCCGTCATGACTGTCTCGGACCTGATCGGCCAGACCGCCGGCGGCCTCGAGGCTGACCGGCTGGAGCTGATTTTCGTCCTGTATCAGGCTTACTGTGAGGTAATCAGGGAGTTTTCGGAAAACGAGAACTCCCGCAAGGCCATGGATTCGATGCTCGACTTCAACCGCTTCCAGCGCTGGGCCGACATGCTCCTGGCCGACTTCAATGACGTCGACATGTACATGGTCGACAAAAACGAAATTTTCCCGAACGTCAAGCGGTACCGCGAGATTTCAGCCAACTATATCGACCCGGAACTCATCGAGATTATCCGCCGCCACTGGCCCGAGAGTCAGATTCCGGACTTCAATCTCGACACCTTCTGGGAACATATCTCCCACCCCTCCGGCCAAGCGGACTCAGCGGAGAAGGAGGGGGACGGCGAGGTTTCCGGCGGCTCCGGGACCGAGGGTGTTAAGGAAGCCCAGCCGCTTGATTTCCTGAGGCTATGGCAGATTCTCCTGCATATCTACGACCGCTTCCGCCGGAAACTCCGCGAGAAAAATCTCTACTATCCGGGCATGGCTACGCGCGATGCCGTGAGGATTGTCCACGCAACTCCCGCCGAAGGGTTCCGTTACAGGCGCTATATCTTTGTGGGCTTCACCATGCTCACCGAAGCCGAGCGGCAGCTGTTCACCGAGATGAAAAAGAAGCGCTCCGACGACGGCCGCCGCTTCGCCGATTTCTACTTCGACAACGCCTCGCCGGCGCTGCGCGATGTGCCCTCCGGCGAGCATACCGAGAGAGGAATCCTCCGGCAGCCATTCGGGAACTCCCGCACAGACTTCATCGGCGCCCTGATCAGCGAATTCCCCCCGCTTTACGATTGCGTGGAACCGGTGGAAAATTTCCCGAAAATCGATATTGTCAGCGTCGCCTCCGGCATCGGTCAGGCTAAGGTCGCCGGACAGATTGTCCGTCAGCTTTACCCGCAGGATGTTGTCAGAAATCCAGATTTCGACACCAACGCCCTGCGCCACACGGCCATCGTGCTGCCGCAGATTTCCATGGTTTCCCCCATTATCTCGGCGCTCCCCGAATGGATCACCGACATCAACCTCACCATGGGTTACCGCCTGCGCAACAGTCAGGTCTCGGGTCTGGTGCGCAACATAGTGTCGCTGCATCTGCGCTCACGCTTGATCAACAATGAGGTCACATATTTTATCGACGACGTCCGCAAGGTGCTCAGCCATCCGCTGATCCAGCTTTGTGCGCCCGAGCAGAGCAAGCTCCTGATTCTCAAGCTCAACGCCGAGCGGATCTGGACGGTAGGGCAGCAGATGGTGGCCAACCTGTTTCCCGGTTTGCTTCCGTTGTTCCCCGCGCTGGTCAACACCGGCAGCAGCGACGAGGTGTTCGGTTATTTCGAGGAACTCTTCACCTGGCTTCTCAATTCCTGGAAACCGCAGGCCGAGGCTGCTGATCCGCAGGACACCGCCACCCGCATCGACCTCGACGGCGGGGATCTCTCGCAGGCCCGGGAGATGTCGGGCTACTCAGTGGTCGACCGTGTGCTGCTCAACGGCTACCTCGCCACCATCAGCCGTATGAAAGCCCTGATGAAGGAATACTTCGGCACAAAGGAGATTGCAATGAGGGAAGCCACTCTGTTTCAGCTGCTTGAACGAGTGGTAGCCAATCAGACGGTGCGCTACGAAGGGCGCCCGCTCAGCGGTCTGCAGGTGATGGGCGTGCTCGAGGCGCGTTCGCTCGACTACGAGAATATCATCCTTCCGTCGATGAGTGAATCGATTTTCCGTCAGAGCAGCAGCCAGCGTTCGTTTATCCCCTACAACCTGCGCGTGGCCTTCGGCATGCCAACTCAGGATCATCAGGAGAGCATCTATGCCTACTATTTCTACCGCATGATTTCGCGTGCGCGGCGGGTGTTTCTGCTTTTCGACTCCCGCCCGGACAGCCGCGGCGGAGGCCAGATGTCCCGTTTCCTCAGTCAGCTGAAATATCTCTACAAGCCGAAAGGGCTATCCGAACACGCCCTGGGCTTCAAGGTCACAGTCCCGGAGCACTTCGACCTCTACGTCAGGAAAACACCAGAGATCATGGAGCAGCTGCAGAGATACCTGACCCCAGGCAGCAACAAGTATCTCTCGGCGAGCGCCATCAACCAGTATATCAACTGTCCGCTGTCGTTCTATCTTTCGTACATCGCCGGATACAAGCGCGAGGACGAAGTCACCGACTACATGGACAGCAGTACCTACGGCACCATCATCCACAATACCATGCAGGACCTCTACACCCATGCCTGCAAGGCGAAAAAATCCCACCGCATCACTCGCGGGGATATCGACTCGCTTAAGGATAACAAGGGCCGTAAGGACTGGATTGACTTCTTCCTGCGCAAGAACGTAAACATCGAATACAACCGCTGGATTCTGACTGAGAGCGGAGGGGAGCCCTGTATGGAGCGCTCCGGAAACCGCTATGATCTGCCGGGTCCGGAGCTGTCGGGCGACGCCAGAATCCTGGCCAATGTGATGCGGAAATATATCATCAAGCTACTCGAACGCGACGCTCAGGCCGGCGATTTCGATTTCCTGGCCGCTGAATACGGCTTCCCGATGGTGCTCAGCATCCCCGGACCCAATGGCGAATCGATGGATATCAACTTCAAATTCTCGATTGACCGCGTAGACCGCTTATATACCCGTCGGCCCGACGGCAGCGTGGATTCCGAAGGGGTTCTGCGCCTGATCGATTACAAGACCGGCGCCGACCAGAACCACACCTCCTCGGTCGATCATATGTTCGACCCGGACAACGATCAGCGCAACAAGGCTCTGCTTCAGCTGTATCTCTACGACCGGGCTTTCCGTCAGGGCCGACGCAAGCCAGACAACATTCTTGCCGACCCGTTCCTCGGCGAAGTGAACCGCCTCGCCGGCAACTATGACGGGGAGATTCAGCCCTGGATTTATGTGATCAGGTCAGTGTTCACCGAACCGCTGTCCTGCGCCACAATCACCGTAAACAAGAAAAAGCGACCGATTCCTGAAAGCGATGATTACTATGACCTTGCCGGCGAGCGACTTTACGATGTTGTCAGCCGCATCTTCGACCCCACGGTCCCTTTCAGCAGCGCGGCTTCGGA
The DNA here is from genome assembly GCA_902494515.1 of uncultured Muribaculaceae bacterium. Classification (GTDB taxonomy): domain Bacteria; phylum Bacteroidota; class Bacteroidia; order Bacteroidales; family Muribaculaceae; genus UBA7173. The sequence goes on from CABUTS010000075.1 coordinate 10,922, forward strand.
TCATCCCTGCAAGTATTGCAAATTCGCTGAACTCTGCCGCCGCAATCCTTCGTAAATTTCGCTTCCGCTGATTCTTAAACAAAATGGCCGGGCTTTATATCCATATCCCTTTTTGCCGCAGCAAATGTGCTTACTGCGACTTCTACTCCCTTCCGCTGAAAGCGGCGCTCAGCCGCAACAACGACCCGGACGGAAGCCGCTACTGCCGCGCAATCCTGAATGAATTCCGCCTGCGCCATGCCGAAATTTCCGAACCCTTCACCACTATATATATAGGTGGAGGCACACCCACCGCTCTGCCCCTCCCGGTCCTGCTACGCCTTCTCCGCGACCTCCAGTCCGAAGTCGCCGCCCACAACGCCAGCCTCTCCGGCAGAGGAAACCCAGGTATTGAGGGGAATTTTAATCCAGGCCTCTCCTGCAGTAAGGATCCAGGCCTTTCCGAGAGCGGTATTCCCGGTCTCGAGGAGTTTACAATCGAAGCTAATCCCGAAGATATTTCGCCGGAAGCGATCACCGCCCTGCGCCAAAACGGAGTAAACCGCATCAGCATCGGAATTCAATCCTTCGACAGCTGCCAACTGGCCGAAATCAGGCGGCTACACCCCGCCGAAACGTCGCTTCAAGCCCTGCGGACTCTCCGCGATTCTGGAATCAACTACTCCGCCGACCTCATCTACGGCCTCCCCGGACAAACCCTCGACAGCTGGCGCCGCCAGCTTCAGGAACTTCTGGAGTTCCGGCCGCCCCATTTCTCGGCCTACCTGCTCTCCTATGAGCCCGGCACAGCGCTCACCCGACGCCTTGAAAAAGGCCTCGTCAGCGAAGCCTCCGAAGCCCTTGCCACCCGGATGTATGAAGCACTCTGCAACGCCGCATCAGCCGCCGGATACCACCACTACGAAATCTCCAACTTCGCCCTCCCCGGCCTCGAAGCGCGCCACAACTCCTCATACTGGAACCTCACCCCCTACCTCGGACTCGGCTGCAGCGCCCACAGCTTCGACGGCACCCTCCGCCGCTACAACCCCTCCGACCTCCCCCTCTACCTCCACCACCTCGCCCCCCAGCCCCCCAAATCCCACCCTGTCCAGCCCCCTAAGCCTTCCCAGTCCCCTCAGCCTTCCCTACCTTCTCAGCCTTCCCTGCCTTCTCAGCCTTCCCTGCCCCAGATATCAGCAGTCTTTGAAACCGAGGAAGAAACCCCGGAAAACTCAGCCAACGACTACATTATAACCTCCCTGCGCACCACCACAGGCCTC
>CABUTS010000076.1 GCA_902494515.1 uncultured Muribaculaceae bacterium
TATGTGCTGAAAAATATGGAAACATTATCAAGAATGCCCTTTGCGGCACAGAAAGCGATATTTGACCGACTCGGCAACCTCGCCATGATTGAAGCCCTCCCCGAGAAAGACCGCAACGACTACGAGGAATCCCTGCGTGTCTACCGCGACAGCATCACCGTATACGAAGACGCCCGCGAAATCGGCTTCGAAGAAGGCATCCAGAAAGGCATGGAGAAAGGTATCCAGAAAGGCATAGAGAAAGGCCGTGAGGAAGGCCGTGAAGAAGGGTTGAAAACAAAGGCAATCGAAGTTGCTACCAACATGAAAAAATTTGGTATGGACAATGCTTCTATCTGCCAATTAACCGGCCTTACTCCCGAAGAGGTCGCGAAGCTATAAGATTCAGGGGCTCAGGTTTCTGAGCCCCATTCAAGATAGTTTACGTTTACATTCAGGAGCGGGTGGATTTCCTGAATGACCTGTTAGAGGGGAAACAGCATATCAAAGACCAGCTAAGGGTCGACATAGGGCTTACGGATCTCGCCACCGGCAAACTTTTCTCCGACAAGATGAGTATGATATTCATATAGTACATAGGAAAGCCGATCTGACACCAATCAGACCGGCTTTTCAATTATTCAGGGGAGGAAAATTCCAGATTAAAATCGGAGCAGGCTGCTACCTGCTGGAGGGAGGTTGCAAGCGTGGGAGGTTGCAAGCGGCGGGGAGTTACCAGATTACGACCTGCTGGTCGGGGGCGAGGTAGAGCTTGTCGCCGGGTTTGATGCCGAAGGCTTTCAGGAAGGGGGCGATGTTGCGCAGGGTTACGTTCACGCGGTTTTCGGCCAGAGAGTGGACATCGCCGATGGTGAGGTTGCGCTTCTCGGCGTCGCGGACGTTGCCGGCCCAGATGTTGGCGTAGTTGAGGTAGAAGACCTGGTCGGGGGTGAAGCCGTCGATCATGGCGTCGGCGCTCTCGATGTCAACGCCCTTGGCTTTCTGGGAATCGAGGAAGGCGGTGTGGGCCACGCGGAGGCCGCCCTGGTCGCCGATATTCTCGCCGAGGGTGTAGGAGCCGTTGGCCATCAAGCCAGGGAGAATCTCAATCTTGTCGAACTGGTCGGCCAGACCCTTGGTGAGTTTGGCGAAAGCCTCGGCATCCTGGGGAGTCCACCAGTTGGTCATGTTACCCTGGGCATCGAACTGACAGCCCTGGTCGTCGAAACCGTGGCTCATTTCGTGACCGATTACCACACCGATACCGCCGTAGTTCTCGGCGTCGGTGGCGTTCGGGTTGAAGAAGGGAGCCTGAAGGATGGCGGCGGGGAAGACGATTTCGTTGGCCAGCGGGTTATAGTAAGCGTTGACGGTCTGAGGAGTCATGCCCCATTCCGACTTGTCGACGGGCTTGCCCCACTTCTTGTAGGTCTCCTTCTGGTGCCACATTCCGGCGTTGTGAACGTTGTTGTAGTATGAAAGGGCCGGGTCGATTTCCATTTCGGAGTAGTCCTTCCACTTGTCGGGGTAACCGATCTTAACGGTGAACGCCAGGAGCTTCTCGATGGCCTTGAGCTTGGTGTCGTCGCTCATCCAGGGGAGGTTGATGATGTGCTTGCCGAGAGCCTTCTTAAGGTTGTTGACGAGCTGCAGCATCTGCTCCTTAGAGCTTTCGGGGAAGTATTTCTCGACATAGAGCTGGCCGATGGCCTCGCCCATGTAGCCGTCAGGCACACCGAGGGCGCGCTTCCAGCGGGGACGTTGCTGCTTGACGCCGCTCATCACCTTGGAGAACTCGAAGGAGGTGTCGGTGAAATTGTCGCTCAGATAGGGAGCGGCCTGGGCAACATATTTCCAGAGATAATAGTCCTTGATTTCGCGGTCGGTCAGCGAGGCCATCAGGTTGTCGGCCTGCTTGACGGTGTTGATTTCGGTGACGATTACATTTTCGGGGGTGGGGATGCCCATGGTCTCGACGAAGAAACGGTCCCAGTTGATGTGGGGATACATTTCCTTGAGCTGGCCGATGGTGCGGGGGTTGTACATTGCCGGGATGTTGCGGCTCTCCTCGCGGGTCCAGGTGGAGTCAGCCAGGGCAGTCTCGATCTTCATGACGTTCTGCATGATGCGCTTGGCGTCCTTCTTGGAGTATCCGGCGTTGCGCATCTGGTCAACGATGAGCTTCTTGTAGGCCTCGCGGATGCGGGTATTGTCCTTGTCGTTGAGGAGGTAGTAGTCGCGGTCGCCCATGCCGATGGAACCGCCGGAAACGTACATTGCATATTCATTGGAGTTGGCCATGTCCTCCATGGGACCTGCGCCGAAGAAGGGTGAGCTGTAGTTGCCGTGCATCCAGAGGAAGAGGTCTTCCATCCCTTCGTGGGGGGTCTCCTCAATCTTCTTGAGGTCGGCGAGAATAGGCTTGGCACCCTCGGCGTTGCGGCGCACGGAGTCCATGCCCTGGGAGTAGAGGGTCCAGATCTTGAAGGCGTTTGTACCCTTGGCGGGGTTGGAGGCGCCGAGATTCATCACAATGTCCTGAACGTTCTTCTCGGCCTGGTCGTTGAGGATGTTGAACATGCCGTAGCGGGCATATTCGTCGGTGAGGGGGTGAGCCTTCATCCAGCCGTTGTTGACATGGCGATAGAAATCTTCGCCGGCGGGGATTGTCGAGTCAATCGAAGCTTTGTCGACGCTTCCGAGGTGCTCCACGGCCATAGCCGAGGCAGCCGTCAGGACCAATGCGCCCAAAGCCAATGTAAACTTCTTCATAAGATATTGTAGGTTGAATTGAAGATTAGTTGTTGAAAAGGAAGTGCATGATGTCGCCGTCCTGGACAAGGTAGTCCTTCCCCTCGACGCCCATCTTGCCGGCCTCGCGGACTGCGGCTTCGCCGCCGAGGGTCACGAAATCGTCGTATTTGATTACCTGGGCACGGATGAAGCCCTTCTCGAAGTCGGTGTGGATGACGCCGGCGCAGCGGGGTGCCTTCCAGCCGTCTACAAAGGTCCATGCGCGGACCTCATCGGCTCCGGCGGTGAAGAATGTCTTGAGGTTCAGCAGCGCGTAGGCCGAGCGGATCAGGCGGCTGACGCCCGATTCCTCCAGACCGATCTCCTGCAGAAACTCCTGGCGCTCCTCGAAGGTGTCGAGTTCGGCGATTTCGCTCTCAGTCTGGGCGGCTACGATCATCAGCTGGGCGTCCTCGTCCTTGATGGCTTCACGGACGGCGTCGACATAATGGTTGCCGCTGACAGCCGACGCGTCGTCGACGTTGCAGACGTAGAGCACGGGCTTGTCGGTGAGCAGGAATAGCTCCTTGGCGAACTTCCGCTCGTCGGGAGTCTCGAGGACCACGGAACGGGCGGGCTTGCCGGCCTTGAGGGCCTCCTCGAATTTCACGAGTACTTCATACTGGAATTTAGCCTGCTTGTCGCCGCCGGTCTGGGCCTGCTTCTGTGTCTTGGCAATGCGGCTCTCGATAGTCTCGAGGTCCTTGATCTGCAGCTCGTAGTCGATGATCTCCTTGTCGCGGACAGGGTCGACGGTGCCGTCGACATGGGTGATATTGTCGTCGTCGAAGCAGCGGAGAACGTGGAGGATGGCGTCGGTTTCGCGGATGTTGGCAAGGAACTTGTTGCCGAGACCTTCGCCGCGTGAGGCACCCTTCACCAGACCGGCGATGTCAACGATCTCGACGGTTGCGGGCACGATGCTGCGGGGGTTGCACATCTCCACGAGCTTGTTGAGGCGCTCGTCGGGGACGGTGATAACGCCGACGTTAGGTTCGATGGTGCAGAAAGGGAAGTTGGCCGACTGGGCCTTGGCGTTGGAGAGGCAGTTGAAGAGGGTGGACTTGCCCACGTTTGGGAGTCCGACAATTCCACATTGCAGTGACATGTTATCTTTCGGGTATTTCTTGCTTTAAATGACTGATTAAAGAGGGAGGAAGAGAGTGAGAGGCGCGGGAGGGAGAGGCGGGAGAAAGAGGCAGGAGAGAGCGGGGCATAGCGGAAAGGCGGAGCCTGGAGTCCGGGACGGAGCCGGATGGAGCCGTCGGGACGCTTTTCGCTGCAAAGTTACTAAATTTTCCGGGGTCAGCAAACATTTATGTGCTCTAAGATTGTTGTAAGTATATAAAAATGTGAATAAATGTTTTCAATTATGAGAAAGAATAACATATTATTGGCCGGTGTGCTCGCATTGGGCGCGCTGGTTTGTTCCTGTGACTCGCGCGAAAAACTTTCGGAGGAACTTCAGGGAATCTGGGCGGGAAATCCCGAACAGTTAGCCGACACCGGCGCCGCCCGCGCCACCATGACCCGCCTGATGGAGTTCACAAAAACCGGCGAGCCGGGCTCCGGGAACGTCACGCTGACGGCCTACATCACCGTCGAGGACATGATGGCCCAGAGCGACTCGGTGGTTGCCCCGCTCACCATCACCGCCTCCGGAGTCGCCTCAATTACAGGCGTTTACCAGGCCAAGGACGACGATGATGTGATTCTGAACCTCGACGCCTCGTCGATGTCGGTGCAGATTGACCCCGACGCCGTGCAGCTCAACTACAACGCCCTCACGGGCGGCTCCTCGTCGGTTCCCGTGAACCTGCAGTCCGGAGCGCAGGTGCTTGCCAGCCAGCAGATTACCCGTGCGGCCCAGAAAGCCTTCTTCAATCTCAGCGAAATCGAGGACATTGAGTTCCACAACGACTACATGACCTGCGAGTTCGGCAAAACCAAGCTGACTTTCACCCGCCAGTCCGGGAATCAGTAGCCCCCTCCCCTACGAAGTCCGGAAATCAGTAGTACCTCTCCCCTACGAAGTCCGGAAATCACGTCGTTTCAAAGACAACAGCCGCGGTGCGGAGTGCATCGCGGCTGTTGCTTTTTATCTTACTGAGCGGTCAGAATCAGCGTTTTACGAAGCGGTAGGTGGCGCCGGTGCCGTCGGCATGAATCAGATAGATGCCGGAGGCGAGCGACGAGAGGTCGACGGAGGCCGAGGAGGCTTCGGCTGCAGCCTTGGCCACGGCTACGCCCTGGAGGTTGTAGACTGTCAGACCCTTGAGACCGGGAGCCGAGGCAGCGACGGTATTGTCGCAGACATTCCACTGCGCCTTGGTGTCGGCAACGACCGATTCGATGCCTGCGGCGGCATCTACATATTCGCCGTAGACCGTGCGGAAATCTGCCACGTATTCTTCGACATCGAAGTCGTAGTAGCTGGTGGTCACCTCGGTGAGGTTGCCGTTGGCATCATAGGTGCAGGAGCTTTTCTGCGCATCCATCAGCTCCTCTACGCCATCGATGATTTCGCGGACGGTGGTTTCGACGACGTTGCCGTGCTCATCGAGCATGGCCTCCTGAATCATGGTGTATGTAGGCTCGTCGGTGATGTTGCCATCCTCGTCGAAATATTCCACGGAGGTGTAGCGCATCGAACCGTTGGCGTCGATAATCTCCATGCGCTGGGTGCGGCCGACTTCATTGATATCGTTGGTAGTCTCCTTGATGAAGAAACCGCCGTCGGCGTACTCCACGAGGTAGTGGCCGTCGGGCTCGCCGTTGTAGTAGACCACGGCGGATTTCAGCAGGTTCTCACCCTCGGTGAGCTCCAGCATATCGCCGTAAATGGTCATCTGGCCGTTGGTCTTCTCCCAGACGATATCCTTGTAGGAGGTGTCGTCGTCGAGTTCCCAGGTAGTGCCGTCGTATGTAACATAGTAGCTGTACTCATTGGCCTTGCCGTCAGCGCCGTAGGACCATACCGAGCGGTAGGCGGGAGTGAGATGGTCGAACATCGGGAGGGATTTCACGAGTTCGGTGATGTTTCCGGCGTCATTGCGGGTGATGATGTCAGTTTCCCAGGTGTAGTTCGTGGTCCAGTCGTCGCCGTTCCAGTCATAGCCGACGCGCTCGGTGAAGAAATCATGAACCACGGGGTCGTAGACATAAGTAGTCTTGCCGGAGTTTTCCCAGGTTTCACCATCCTCGCTCTCGGTCTTGAGAATCATCAGCGGCTGGTTGAACTCATTGTAGGTGGTGACTGTCTTCGAGAGCCAGCCGTCCTCGTCCATAAGCTCCTCGATGCAGTTGCCGCGGTTGTCGTAGGTGAAATTGACGGTACCCATCTCCAACCATTCCTCCATGTCGATGTCGTACATGAAATCGGTCTGGCTCGACGGTCGCCACAGCGGAGCGGCGGCCTCGGTGCGGGCAATCTTCTTGACCTTCTGGCCTTTAAGGGATTTGAAGCGCTTGCCGTCGGCGGCTGCCGACAGGCACACGGCTCCACATAGCAGAAATGCGTAAATCTTCTTCATAAGCATGATTGTAACAATAGATATATGTTTTAAACTGTAAAGTTACAACATTTTACACAATTCCACAACCCCATCCTGCAAAATTCAGGGAATTCATGGAAGTTAACCTCGCCATCCGGCAAAGTTTACAACTCTGATCGGCTATTTTGCGGCGAAAAATCCCGTTATTCACCGCAAATTTGCGGTGAATAATTGCATAGTTTGAAAAAATCAATTAAATTTGCGATTGAAATATGACACGGATGGAATCTTCAAAAAGAATTGTATATATCTGGCAGCATGAGGATTGGCCTGAATTCCGTTGGAATCAGGAGGTATTGCTTGAACCGCTGAACCGGCTGAATTATCTGCACGGGCTGCTCGGCGGCCAGATGCTGGCACTCGGATTTAACGAAACGAGTGAAACTATGCTTTCAGCCATGACTGACGAGATGATCAGTTCTTCGCTGATCGAGGGGGTAGAGTTAAATCCGAAGTCGGTCCGGAGCAGCATAGCCCGGCGGCTCGGAATCGAAGAGAACGGTTTGCAGGCTGAGGATCATTACATCGAAGGACTTGTTGACGTGATGACGGATGCAATCCACAACTGCAACGCGCCCGTTTCTGCCGAAAGAATATTTGGCTGGCATGCCGCATTATTCCCTCTGGGCCGGAGCGGAATGTATAAAATAACGGTGGCTGACTGGCGAAAGGGCGATGAGCCGATGCAGGTTGTCTCCGGGGCTTTGGGGCATGAGAGGGTGCATTATGAAGCTCCCCCATCGGATGCTGTTCCGGGCGAAATGAGCCGTATGATTGAATGGTGCAACAGGGCGGCGTTATCGCCATTCGTGATGTCGGCAATCGTTCATCTGTGGTTTGTTACCATCCATCCTTTCGACGATGGCAACGGCCGCATAGGGCGTACCCTGGCCGACCTGTTTTTGGCTCGGCTCGACGGAATATCGAAGCGCTATTACAGCATGTCCTCCGAAATCAACCGTAATAAAAAAGAGTATTATGATATCCTCGAGAAATCGCAGAAAGGGGATCTCGATATTACCGAGTGGCTCGTATGGTTTCTGAGCTGCCTCGAGAAGGCCATCCGCCGGGCACTCAGAATTGTCGACAAGACCTTGCAGAAAGGAAAATACTGGGACAAATTCCGGAATATAAGTGTAAATGAGAGGCAGCGGAAGGTTATAAACCATCTTTGGGACGGCTTTGACGGAAAGCTGACATCCTCCAAATGGGCCAAAATCTGCCATTGTTCGCAGGACACAGCCCTGCGCGATATCAACGACCTCATCAGTAAAGGTATGCTGCGCGACAGCGGCGAACAGGGCCGCAACGCCAACTACCTGCTAAACCCCTGAGATACTCCGGCAGGAGCCTCCACGCCCCCCATGAACCCCGAGGGCCTGCGCACCCTGAACCCGCGAACCAGACTTGTCGCCTCAGGGTTGGCGGGAGAGCCAGATACGGTAGAAAAAATCGTAGATGCGATAGCGACCGTCGTGGCGCTCCAGTTCGCCGGTTTTATGTAAATTTAAATTACCTAAATCTCAATTACCTAAATTTAAATTACCTAAATTTCAATTATGCAAATTTGGATTACCTAAATTTGAATTATGTAAATTTCAATTACCTGAATTTAGGTAATTACATTGCTGACATGAATAGCCACGTCCCGGGCGGGGGGGCCGGGACGCCGTTATAATGCAAAAGGGGGAATACAGAGTTTGCTGCGCGGGGTCGGGAGACTTGCTGCACGAGGTCGGAAGACTTGCAGCACAGTGTCGGAAGACTTGCTGCGCTGGGTTAGGGGGTCATTGCTGCTGCGCAGGGGTCAGTCCGGGTCGGGGGTGAGGCGGTCGAGGGCGGCGAGCCAGGCGGCGGAGGAGGCGTCGGAGGGCATGCGCCAGTCGCCGCGCGGCGAGAGGCAGACGGAGCCGACTTTCGGGCCGTCTGGCATGCAGGAGCGCTTGAACTGCTGGGTGAAGAAGCGGCGGTAGAAGACTTTCATCCATTTGAGAATGACTTCGGGGGGATATACGCCGACTTCCATGCCGCCGCGCCCCTGATAGGTCTTACCTTTGTGCTGATGCCAGAAGGCACGGCAGGCAAGGTAGTAGATGCGCTCGGGATCGAAGCCGTAGCGCAGCGTATAATAGAGGAAGAAGTCGTGGAGCTCGTAGGGGCCGACGAGGTCCTCGGTTTTCTGGGCGATGTCGCCGGATGTGGTCGGAGGGAGGAGTTCGGGGGAGACGGGGGTGTCGATGATGTCGACCAGCGCCTCGGCCATGTCGGGATTTTCGGCTCGGAAGGCGAACCAGCGTACGAGATACTTCACAAGGGTCTTCGGCACGGAGGCGTTCACGCCGTACATCGACATCTGGTCGCCGTTGTATGTAGCCCAGCCGAGGGCCAGCTCCGAGAGGTCGCCGGTGCCGAGCACCATTCCCCCTTTCTGGTTGGCGACATCCATCAGAATCTGGGTGCGCTCGCGGGCCTGGCAGTTCTCGTAGGTAACATCGTGGACCGCGGGGTCGTGGCCGATGTCGCGGAAATGCTGCTCCACGGCCGGGCCGATGGGGATTTCGCGGGTGGTGACGCCGAGGGCCGTCATCAGCGTCATGGCGTTGGAGTGGGTGCGGCCGGTGGTCCCGAAGCCGGGCATGGTGATTCCGATGATCCCCTTGCGGTCGAGTCCCAGACGGTCGAAGGTGCGGACGGCCACCAACAGCGCCAGCGTAGAGTCCAGACCGCCCGAGATGCCGACCACGAGACTGCGGCATCCGGTGACCTTCAGGCGCTGGGCGAGTCCGGCGACCTGAATGTTCACGATCTCCTCGCAGCGCTCGTCGATGGCGGCGTCGTCCGAGGGGACGAACGGATGCGGCTCGATGGTGCGGTAAAGTTTCGTCTCCTCGGGACCGTCGTCGGAGGAGGTCGAGGCATGCATTATCTTGTCGAGCTTCTCGCGCAGGCCGTCGGCGCTTTCGGGGTCAAGCAGCTCGTCGAGGTTCACATTCAGCTGATGCACAGTGGGATACGGCAGGGTGTTCTCGCGGTCGGCACACTCGCCGAAGGTGTTGCGGTGGAGCCGTTCGCGCGACAGCATGGCGATGTCGAGGTCGCGGATCACATACTGCGGACCCTCCTTCCAGCGGGGCGTGGTGGCCAGGATACTACCGTTCTCGGCGATGATTCCCTTGCCGTCGAAAACCAGGTCGGTGGAGGATTCGCCGAACCCGGCGGCGGCGTAGACGTAGCCGCAGAGGCAGCGGCCCGACTGCTGGGCCACGGCGTTGCGGAGATAGTTGTACTTCCCGGTCATGTCGGGGGAGGCCGAGAGGTTGCAGATTACCTTCGCCCCGGCCAGCGCGAGGTGACACGACGGGGGAATCGGCACCCAGAGGTCCTCGCAGATTTCTACCCCGACGAGCACGTCGTTGATCTGCACCAGCTTGTTCGGGGCTATGGGCATGCGGTTGTCGTTGGTCGAGGATATCACCGGAGCCGGAGTCCAGAGGCGCCGCTCGTAGAACTCATTGTAGTTCGGCAGGTAGGTCTTGGGGACGGTGAGCTTCGTCATCCCCTGGCCTACGACCACGGCGCAGTTGTAGAGGCGGTCCTCGTAGTACATCGGCGTACCGATTATAGCGTTGATTTTAAGGTCCTTGGTAGCCTCGGCGATGCGATTCACACCCCGGTTGGCGGCATCGATGAGGGTGCTGTTATGGAAAAGGTCGCCGCAGGTGTAGCCCGTCACGCAGAGTTCGGGGAACACGGCGAGCTCCACCGAGCGGGTTTCCAGCTCCAGGAGCATATCGATGATGGCAGAGACATTGGACTCGACGTCGCCCACCCTGACGGGGGGCACACAGGCTGCTACGCGGAAGTAATCGTGGTGCATGATATCGGAATTTAGCTATGAAGGCGAACCGGTAATTTTCAACAGCGTTGAAAAGTTTGTTGAAAGATTCAGACCACGAAGTTACGCAAAATCCCCCGAATATCCTTAACTTTGTGCAGAAATATTCAAAACCGCTCACGACAATGCCCGACAACAACTATAATGGCCCCAATAACTCCGGCTTCCGCAGCAACTACCGCGACGGCCGCAACAACCAGCAGCAGCTCCTGGCCCGCGAAGGGCGCGTGCCCCCGCGCGACCTCGAGGTGGAGGAGGCGGTGCTCGGCGCGCTGATGCTCGAGAAGGACGCCTACACCACCGTCTGCGACATCCTCCGCCCGGAATGCTTCTACGACCCCGGCCACCAGAAAATCTACGAGGCCATCCAGCAGCTCGGCGCCGCCCAGGAGCCGATCGACATGCTGACGGTAACCCAGAAGCTACGCGCAAACGGCGAGCTGCAGAACGCCGGAGGTCCGGCGAAGATTTCCGAACTGACCGCCCGGGTGGCGTCCGGCGCCCACGTCGAGTTCCATGCCCGCGTCGTGGCCCAGAAGTTCCTGGCCCGCGAGCTTATCAACTTCACCGCGCAGGTCGAGGAGAAAGCCTTCGACGAGGCCAACGACATCGACGACCTGCTCCAGGAGGCCGAAGGACGTCTGTTCGAAATCTCGCAGCGCAACGTAAAGAAGGACGTCACCCAGATCGACCCGGTCATCAAGCAGGCCCTCGAGCAGATCGAGGCCGCCGCCAACCGCGAATCGGGTCTGTCGGGCCTCGAAACCCGTTTCCATGAGCTCGACAAACTGACCTCCGGCTGGCAGAACTCCGACCTCATCATCATCGCCGCCCGCCCGGCCATGGGTAAGACCGCGTTCGTGCTGTCGATGGCCAAGAACATGGCCGTGGACCTGAACATCCCGGTGGCGATGTTCTCGCTCGAAATGAGCAACCTGCAGTTGGTGAACCGTCTGATCTCCAACGCCTGCGAGGTCGAGGGCGAGAAAATCAAGAGCGGCCGCCTGACCCCCAACGACTGGGACAAGCTGATGGCCGGCGTGAAGCCCCTCTACAGCGCCCCGCTCTACATCGACGACACCCCCTCGCTCTCGATTTTCGAGCTCCGCACCAAGGCGCGCCGCCTCGTGCGCGAACATGGAGTGAAAATCATCATCATCGACTACCTGCAGCTGATGAACGCCACCGGCATGAAGTTCGGCTCCCGCGAACAGGAGGTGTCGATGATCTCGCGAAACCTCAAGCAGTTAGCCAAGGAGCTGAACATCCCAATCGTGGCTCTGTCGCAGCTGAACCGCTCGGTCGAGAGCCGCGGCACCGACTCGCAGTCGAAACGCCCGCAGCTGAGCGACCTCCGCGAATCCGGAGCCATCGAGCAGGACGCCGATATCGTCTGCTTCATCCACCGTCCGGAGTACTATCTGCACTCCTCGGAGGACGCCGAGGGTAACGACATCCGCGGTCTGGCCCTCTTCATCGTGGCCAAGCACCGCTCCGGTAAGGTCGACGACGTGAAAATGCGATTCGTCAACCAGTATGCCCGCTTCCAGAACTGGGACGAGGACTACATCACCACCCAGGAGGTCGTAGCCTCGAAGATGAACAGCTCCGGCTTCTCCGGCAGCAACGCCTCCCTCCCCGCCGGCACCCCCTCCTCCGCTCCCGGCCTCGCCGCCTCCACCCCTGGTCTCGCCTCCTCCACCCCCTTCA
>CABUTS010000077.1 GCA_902494515.1 uncultured Muribaculaceae bacterium
GAGCCGAGGCGCTTGCCGGCGGGGGCGTCCTTGGATTCGGGGTCGCCGGCCTGGACCATGAACTGGTTGATTACGCGGTGGAAGAGGGTGCCGTTATATGTTTTGTCCTTGACGAGTTTCAGGAAGTTGTCGCGGTGTTCGGGGGTGTCGCCGAAGAGGCGCACGCGGATGTCGCCCATTGAGGTCTTGATGTCGACGAGAGCGTCCCCTTTTTCGAGTACGGGAGCTGCGGCGGTGAGCTGGGATGTCATGACTACTTTATCTTTTTTGGCGTATGTCCAAAAGCCGCCGACAGCGATAATCAGCAGCAACAAGGCCGACGCAAGGATTTTTTTGCGGGACATAGTTTATGATGAGGGGATGGGAAATTCGGGGCGCGGAGTGACTGGCGAGGAATGTCAGCCGGCCGGGAATCAGATTGCCGAGGTGGGGTACAGGCGCTTGTAGATGCGGCGGAAATTGTCGTCGGAGGCCGAGAGCTCGGCGGCGCGCGTCTCGTAGTCGTCGCCATACATCTGGCGGAGCATATCGCCGAGGTAGCGGTGCTCGCGGTCCTTGTCGATTCCGGCTTTCACGAGCTTGTCGATGGCAGCAGCGAAGGCTTCGGGGTCGATGGCATAAAGATAGCGGGCAGCGGAGATTACAAACTGGCCGGTGAGGTCTACGCCGATCATGTTGTCGACAAGCCAGGGGAGATCCTCCTCCACGGAGTCGATATGATTGGCGATGTATTCGTATGACAGCAGGCCGTCGGTGTCGGCAGCGAGCTTTTTTCGGGTTTCTTCTTCCATATCGCTGCAAAGGTAATAAATAATTTTGAAAACCTCAAAGGGTATGGCCGATTTCTTTGGGGGCTGTGCCTAAGAGCCGGGAGGAGTTGGTGACGATGCGGGCGGCAAGGAGCTGGGCGGGGATGCCAAGGGTATCGGCGAGGCGGCCGAGGACTTCGGAGACGGGGACTCCGGAGTCGTCGGTTTCAATCAGAAGGCGGTCGGGGGGGATTGCCTTAGCGGTCGCGGGATTGAACTTCGGGCCGAGGGAGAAATAGATTGGGGCGGCGGACCGGGGGGTGTTTGACTGCGTGGCGGCCCGGTTTTCGAGGCGGAGGAGCTGGAGGGCGACGGAGGGGTTGGCGCGGAAGCCGTGGAAGACCCATGGCTGGCGGGGGCGTTCCTCGCGGCGGATGCGCAGCAGGGGGGCGAGGGCTTTTACGAGGTGGATGATCAGGGGTTTGGCGAGCTGTTCGCTGAGGCGAATCTGGCGGCGGAAGAGTTCTTCCTGGATTTCCATGGGGGCGCCGCGGAGGGTGTCGAGGCCGGCTTCGCCGATGGCGAGGACCTGCGGGGAGCGGGCGAGGGTTTCGAGCTTCTCCATCAGCGCGGCGGCATCGGGGCGCGCGGTGCTCCATGGGTGAAGCCCGAGGGAAAGGGGGGCGCAGCTTACTGAATCGCCGCTTTCGCAGAAAGCGGCCACAGTAACCGTCGGAATCTCTGCAATATCGAGGGAAAGGAGGGCGCCGGGAGCAGGCGCGTGGGTGTGAAAATCAAGGATTTCCATGGTTGCGGAGAGGCGAAATAAGGGATGCGGTGGTCAGGGAACGGGGTCATAGCCTGAACCGCCCCAGGGGTGGCAGCGGAGGAGGCGGCGGATGGCCAGCCAGAGGCCTTTCAGCGGACCGTGCTTGCGGATGGCTTCGATGGCGTACTGCGAACAGGTCGGCGTGAAGCGGCAGGATGCCGGAAACATCGGCGAGATGCAGAGCTGATAGAAGCGGATCGGTAAAATCAGCAGGCGGGAAAGCAGGTTCACTCGGGGAAGATTTTGCGGAGGAGGCGGCGCATGGCGGCTTCGACCTTGAAGTAGGGAAGGGGGGTGTTTGCCACGAATACAAACATGATGTCGAGGGGGGCCGAGATGCTCTCGGGGTAGTATTCACCGCGCAGCAGGCGGTAGGCTTCGCGGATGCGGCGGCGCATGAGCACGCGGTCCACGGCGTGGCGCAGGCGCTTTTTCGGCACTGAAATCACGAACTGCACGGCGTCGCCGCGGCTGCGGCTGAGGTTGTCGCCCCAGACTGCCCGAAGGGGATAGGCGAGCGCCGCCTTTGTGTCGCGCTGGGCGAAAAGGCGGTCAATCGCAATCTGTGAGCTGAGTTTGGTTGGCTTCGGGAGCCTGAAGTCGGGCATGGTCGGGGAAAATTAATGGATTTGCGCTTTCGCCGAAAGCGCCGCGGTAACCGGCAGGAACACCAGGTCTTCCAACCGGGGTTACTCCTGATTGGCTTTGAGGTAGTTCTCGAGGGCGGCGGTGATGGAGGGCGCTTCGGGGGTCGGGGCCTTGAGGTCGAGGCGCAGGCCGGCGTCGGTGACGGCCTTGGCTGTGGAGTTGCCGAAGCAGCCGATGCGGATGTCGCCCTGCTGGAAGTCGGGGAAGTTTTTCTTCAGCGATTCGATTCCGGCGGGGGAGAAGAAGAGCAGCATGTCGTAGTCAAACGATTCGTCGGGGGTGAAGTCGTTGCTGACGGTGCGGAACATGATGGCCTTGGTGTAGTCAACGTGGTTGGCGTCGAGGATTTCGGAGCCGCGGGAGTTGACGTCGGAGATTATAAAGAGGTATTTGTCCTTGTCGTGTTTGGTGAGGGCGGGGACGAGATCATCGAGCTTCCCGGTAGTGCCGTGGAAGATTTTGCGTTTGCGGTATACGATGTACTTCTGCAGGTAGAGGGCGATGAGCTCCGTGGTGCAGAAATATTTCATTGTGTCGGGGATGTTGATTCGCATCTCTTCGCAAAGACGGAAGAAATGGTCGATGGCGGTTCGGGCGGTGAAGATAACGGCTGTGAAATCGGAGATATTTATTTTCTGCTGACGGAATTCACGGGCCGACAGCCCCTCGACTTTGATGAAGGGGCGGAACACGAGCTCCACGCCGTAGCGCTGGGCGATGTCGTAGTAAGGTGATTTGTCGGACGACGGCTTCGGTTGAGAGACTAAGATTTTTTGAACTTTCACTTTGCTATGATTTCTGTAGATTTCATGACGTTCAGTTGCTGATAAGCGCATAATGTGATTGAAACATCAGGCCTGAAGTCAGAAACGGTTACAAATTTCCATTGCTAACAAGTACACGGAAATCAATGGGATAATTTCGATGGTGCAAAGGTACAAAATAAAGTAAAGCAAAGAGGGAAAATTTGTGTAAAAAATTCTAAAACCTTTTGCAAGATAGACAATTCGCGATAGTAAGAACAGCCCGGCGGCCAGCCATAACATGGCTCCGGTGAGGGCCGGATAGAACAGCGAGACGGGTGTTGGAACGGTCAGAAAAATGCCCAGAAGCACCGACGAGGCGTTCAGCCCGCGGCGCCATTGCGAGGCCCCGGTGTGGTCGGCGAATGTGTAGCCGATGAGTCCGCAGCATACGAGCTGGAAGATGTAATATCCCATCGTCAGGGCCGACAGCGCTGCCACGGGATAGAACACCGGGGTGGCTGCCCGGGTGGCGGCGGGGTCCCGCAGCCATAGGAAAAGCAGAATCCCCTCGAAGCAGCTGAGCTGCAGCAGCAGAATCAGGATGGTGCGGGTTTCCTTGGCGGTGTGGTCGTCGAAGACGTTGGAGCGGCGGCGCACCGACAGCAGGTCCTGAGTGACGGTGCGGAGCAGGCGGCGCACATGCTTCATGTTCAGCCCCACGAGCACCAGCAGCATCACCACCATCGCCAGCACTCCGTTGTCGCTGCTGGGAGCCACGGGGCGTTCATGGCCGGGAATACCGCTCATCCAGCCCGGTTCACGGGTGGAGTAGAGGGCCTGGTCGAGGGGCGAGGTGGGGGCTTCGGATTCGGAGGAGCGGAACAGGGACATTGCGGCGTCAGGAGTGGTCGGAGGAGCGGAATTCATCCTTGATGATGTCGACTACGTTGATGATGTAGTCGCCCATCTTCTCGAGCGTGGAGATGATGTCCATGTAGTAGATGCCGCTCTGGTATTCGTAGTGGTGGGAGTTGATGTTCTCGATGTTGTTGGTGCGGAGCTGGTTGCGGAGGTTGTTGATTTCGCGCTCGCGGTTGTAGGAGGTGATGATGTCCGACTCGTTCTGGTGCTCGAAGTCCTTGAGCAGCAGCAACATATTGTCGATGGAGCGGCTGACGTAGTCGAACATCGTGTTGATGTTCTGGTAGATTTCGTCGTTGAACTGCACGCTCCCCTGCTGTTTGCGCAGCAGAATCTTGCCCACACCGAGGGCGCAGTCGGCGATGCTCTCGATTTCGGAGTCGATGCTGAGCATGGCGGCGATGCGGCGTTTCGAGGCGTTGGAGAGGCGCCCTTCGGCGCATCGGTTGAGGTAGTTGGCGATTTCGATTTCCATGCGGTCGGAAATCTCCTCGTATTTCTCGAGGCGGGAGTAGATTTTGTTGAACTCGTCGGAGCCGTCTTTGGCGGTGATCAGCTCCCGGGCCATGGGCAGCATGCGGCCGACGCGCTCGGCGAAGACTGAGATTTCCTTCTCAGCCTGCGAGATGTTGAGTTCGGAAGCCGAAAGAATACCGCCCTGGATGAACTTGAGCTGGAACTCGTCGTCGCCGTGGTGCTTGGCGGGTACCAGGAATTCCACGATCTTCACGTAAACCTTTGTCAGCCAGATCATAATCGAGAGGTTGATGAGGTTGAAGACGGTGTGGAACATCGAGAGGCCGAACGACACACTCACCTGCAGCTGGGTTATGACGGTCTGGTGGTGGAGGATGTCGCCGTTAGGGGTGGGGAGGGTGTTGTTCCAGAGCTGGTTGTAGATATCGGGGTGGTTGACCTTCAGGTCGGTGACGTATTTGTAGAGGGCCGTGGGGTCTCCCTGACCGATCTCCTCGGTAATCCAGGTGTTGAGGTCGACGAAGGGGAAGAACACGAACAGCACCCATAGTGTGCCCAACAGGTTGAAGAGCAGGTGGCCCATGGCGGTTCGTTTGGCCGCGACGTTACCGCTCATCGAGGCGAGCAGCGGGGTGATGGTCGTACCGATATTTGAGCCGAGCACCAGGGCGCAGGCAAGGTCGAAGGTTATCCATCCCTTCGAGCACATGATCAGGGTAATGGCGAAGGTGGCCGCGGAACTCTGGATGATCATTGTAACCAGCAGGCCGACCATCAGGAAGATCAGCACCGAGCCGAATCCCATCGAGGCGTAGCGTTCGAGAAACGCGAACATCTCGGGATTGCTCTGCAGGTCAGGCACATACTTGTTGATCATCGACAGGCCCATGAATAGGAAGGCGAAGCCGATGGTGAATTCACCGATGGACTTTGTGCGGCTCTTCGAGGAGAAAAGCATCGGCACGGCCAAACCAATCAGCGGCAGGGCGAAGGCCGAGATGTCGACTTTGAAGCCGAACAGGGCGATGACCCATGCTGTGAAGGTCGTACCGACGTTGGCACCCATGATCACGGCCATGGACTGGGCCAGAGTCATCAGACCGGCGTTCACGAAGCTGACCACCATCACGGTGGAGGCCGAGGAACTCTGGATGAGGGCTGTAATGAAGAAACCGGTAACCGTTCCGGTGAAACGGTTGCGGGTCATAGCCGAAAGGATGTTGCGCAGGCGGTCGCCGGCGGCTTTCTGGAGGCCTTCGCTCATCACCTTCATACCGTAAAGGAAGAGGCCGACGGCGCCTAACAGGCCAAGGAAGTCAAGAAAAGAGTAATCCATCGAATTTTTGGAACGAGGAGGGATGTGGCAGCCCTCATTCCGACTGCAAAGTTAATAAAAGTTTAATAAAACACAAATAATGCCGAGAATTAAGCGACAAAAAAGTCGAGAAGGGAGAGTCGAGAGTCGAGAGTCGAGAGCCGAGAGGGGAGAGGGGAGGGGCGAGAGGGAAGAGTTGAGAGTGGAGAGGGGATTAAAGGAGGGGGAGGAGGTCGGAGGGGGTGTCGGCGAGGTGGTCGGCGTTGTTTTCGATGAGCTCGGCGCGGGGACGGAAGCCCCAGGTGACGCCGCAGGAGGTCACGCAGGCGCGGCGCGCGGTTTCCATGTCGACGCCGGAGTCGCCGACGTAGAGGATGTCGGACTTCGGGGTGGGGGCTTTGGCGATGATTTCAAAGACGATGGAGGGGTCGGGTTTCACGGGGATTCCCTCTTTCTGTCCTTCGATGGCGGCCCAGGGGAGGTCGGGGAAGAAGTGGTTGATGAGGCGCTCCACGGCTGCCTGGTATTTGTTGGAGGCGACTGCGATTCGGATTCCCTTGGCTGTCAGCTGCTTGAGGAGCTCGGGGATGCCGGGGTAGGGCTCGGTGCAGTCGTAGAGGTGGTCGTTGTAGTATTTTTTGAAGTCGGCGAGGAGGGCGTCGACTGTCTGTGGGTTGCGGTGGTCTTCGGGGAGGACGCGTTCGATGAGGCGGCGAACGCCGTTGCCCACGAAGAAGGGGTAGGCTTCGGCGGGATGGGTGGGGAAGCCGGCTTGCCGGAGGGCGTAGTTGGCGGCGTTGCCGAGGTCGGCAATGGTGTTCAGCAGGGTGCCGTCGAGGTCGAAGATTACGAGCGCTTTCATTGAAATTAGCAATTAGTAATTAGCAATTAGTAATTGACTGTTGGGGAGGGAGGGGGCTTCGCTAAAACTCAGGGCTAAGACAAAAAGGATGGTTAGAGAGTCGAGAGCCGAGAGTCGAGAGGGGTGAGGCGAGAGGGGAGAGGAGAGAGTTGAGAGTCGAGAGGCAAGAGGGGAGAGGCAAGAGGGGTGGTTAGAAGGGGTAGCCGACGGAGAAGTGGAAGGTGGCGTCGCGGCGCCAGTTGGGGTGGAGCAGCGGCCAGCGTTCCTGGTCGCGGGCGGGGTTGTGGGCCTTGAAGCCGAGGTCGAAGCGGAGGAGGAAGTATTTGAAGTCCATGCGCAGACCCAGACCGTAGGCCGCGGCTATCTCTTTATAGAAGGAGTTAAAGCGGAACAGGCCGCCGGGCTGGTTGGGGTAATTCTTTATGGTCCAGATGTTTCCGGCGTCGATGAAGACGGCCCCCTCGAAGACCCAGAAGAGCTTGTTGCGGTATTCCAGCGACAGGGAGAGCATGATGTCGCCGCATTGGTTGATGAAGTCGGTGACGTTGTTGCGGGAGTCGTAGCTGCCCGGGCCGAGGGTGCGGACGCTCCAGCCTCGGACGCCGTTGGCGCCGCCGGCGTAGAATCGTTTCTCGAACGGTATCATCGAGGCGTTGCCGTAGGGGTATCCGATGCCCGCCCCGGCGTGGAACGAGATGGAGTTGCGGTCCGAGAAGGCGTGGTTGATGGTGTAGTCGATTTCCCCTTTGACATATTGGGCGAAGGGGATGCCGAACATCTTGTAGGCGTCCCCCTTCTTGTGCATGCCGGAGGATTTCGCGATGAGCCAGAGGAGGTTGCCCGAGGCCTCGACCGAGGCGCGCCAGGTGTAGGTGTTGATCTGGCGGGGAAGGCGGTATAGCTCCACTCCGTTGGATGCCGGGCGGCGGTTGGTCTTGTACCAGGTGTAGCCGGTGCGCATGATGAAGTGGTCCTCGTAGCTGTAGCGCAGCAGCGGGTTGTTGGGGGCGATGTTGTTGATGAAATCTACAGTGGAGCGGGGGAGCGAGACAACGTTGATGTCGATGAGGTCGAACGTACGGCGGTTGAGGTTGTTGCGCTCGGCCCATTTGTAGCGCCAGGCGCCGCCGGCAATCACGCGTGTGTATTCCGGACGTTCCTGCCACATGAAAGTGAGGGCGAACTCCGTGGAGGCGCGGTTGCGGCGCTTGAACCGGGTGTTGAGGAAGGGGGCCACCATTCGGGGGAAGGTGATGCCGACCTCCGAGGCGATTTCGGTATAGCGGTCGTTGATGAGTCCGTCGAAGTCGCCCGAAAGGCTTTCGTAGGCGCCGCGGAACTTGACGTTGAGCACCTCGCCGCCGTGGAAGATGTTGCGGTTTGTCCAGGTCACGCCGCCTCCGACACCGAGGTCACCCTCGGAGTTCGTTCCTTCGATTTCGAAGGTGATACCCTGCTTTTTGGTGCGGGAGAGGAGAATGTAGGCGTCGAGCGCCTCGTCGTTGCCGTCGAGCTCGCCGGCCGGGGCGGTGATGATGTTGACATATTTCAGGATTGCCAGACGGTTGAAGTTCTCGTATGTGCGGTCGAGGGCGTAGGTGGAGTAATATTCGCCGGGACGGATGTAGCACTGGTCGTAGAGCACCGACGGACGCAGATAGCGGTCGCGACCATAGAGGATTCGGATGTCGTGATAGGTGGTGGTGTCGTTGGCGGCGAATTTCATTTCCGTGGCGTCGTCGCCGGTGGTGAAGTCGGTGACAATGAATACGTTGCGGAACTTGTAGCGCCGTCCGGGGTCGCTGACGGTCATCAGCAGGTCAACATCCTTGTTCCCGGCTACGGTGTCGGCCCGGAAGGAGACGTATTCCTTGGTGAAGCCGAGGTAGCCGCGTTGACGCATCGCTTCGGTGATGGCGGCGCGGATGTTGTCGAGGTTCGTGCGGTCGAGGTTGTCGCCGACCTGCAGGGGGTAGCGGGCGGAGTCGGCGGCGATTGCCGCCCCGACGGTGGAGTCGCTGTATTCGGTTGAAAACGAACGGACTATGTGAGGCGCTCCGGGGCTGATGAGGTATTTGACCTCGATTTTCTTTTTGCCGGTGGAGAGGGTGTCGACTTCGACTTGCACGTCGTTGTAACCGCGGTTGATGAAGGCGAGCTTGAGTTGACGCGCCGACTGGTCGGTGAGCGTCGGGTCGAAAATCACCGGTTCCTGACCGATTTTGCGGAGCCAGCGGTTGAATTTGCCGTCGGATTTGCCCGATATGTTGTAGACGCCGAGCTGTAATTTCCAGAAACCGAGAACCTTATGGTTCGGAACTTGACGGAGATAGTTGACCAGACCGGCGGATGAGACGCCGGAGGTGTCGACGACCTCGATTGAGACTTTGTCGAGCAGATAGCTGTCATCGGGCACATGACGTGTGGAGCTGCATCCGCTGATGAGGAGGCAGAGCAGCAGGGAGGTCAGAATCCCTGTCAGTCTATCCGATAAAAGCTTTACAGACATACAGTCACATAAGACACATAAATCACACAAATCGCATCAGTCGCGCAAATCGCATCAGTCGCATAAATCGCATCAGTTACTACACGTCAGTCTCCTGATTTTGCGTCAACCCTCGAAATCCTCGGCTATGAACCGCGCGACCGACGGCCGGGTGTTCGGACCGATGACCACGTCGGCTGCCTCCTTGGCGGCAGGGTCGGCGTTCTCCATCGCCACGGCCAGGTCGGCGACCTCCAGCATCGGGATGTCGTTGAGATTGTCGCCGAAAACCACGGTGCGCGTGCAGCCGAGCTTGTCGGACAAGTCCTTGACGGCGAAGGATTTGGAGCAGTCGGGGGCGTAGATGTCGATCAGCGCCACTCCGGGGTTGAAGATGTCGAGATACCAGTTGGGGCTGCAGAGACCGAGGCGGCGCAGTCCGCTGCACAGGCGTTCGGCTTTCTCCGGGGAGGCGATGCCGAAAAACAGCACTGTCGGTTCGTTGTCGGAGGGGTGCTGGCCGAGGTGGAAGCGCTTCAGCGTCAGGTGGCGGCGCTCCTGGTAGAAGTTGTCCTCGCGGGTGGTGAGCTTCGCGGAGTGGTAAACGTTCAGGATTCCGCGCTCGCCGAGGGTGTATTCGAAGGCGTTGATATTCTCCTCGGCGAGGGCTTCGCGGATGAGCTGCGTCCCCTCGCGGGAGATGAACCGGGTGTAGACATATTCCCCCGGATTGCGGTCCCAGTAGGCGGCGCCGGTCATCACGATTGCCGGGATCGCGCGCCCCGAGGGGGTGTGGGCCTGACGGATGCGGCTCAGCAGCGGCTGAACCGTAGCCGGGGTGCGCGCGGTGGCGAAGGTAATCATCGCCCCCCGGTCGATCAGGGAGTTGAGGATTTCCACCGACTCGTCGGACACGCTGCTCGTGGGGTCGAACAGAGTGCCGTCGAGGTCGGTGACGTAGAGGGTGTCGAGGCGCATCAGATACCGGTGTAGGTTGAGGGGGACAGGGCGTGGAGTTCGGCGCGCACCTCTTCGGAAACCTCGAGGGTGTCGATGAACTCGGCGATGGACTCGGCGGTGACGGTGGTGTTGACGCGGGTGAGCTGCTTGAGGGTTTCGTAGGGGTGGGGGTAGCCTTCGCGGCGGAGGATTGTCTGGATTCCTTCGGCCACTACGGCCCAGGCCTTGTCGAGGTCGCGGTCGATGGCGGCGCGGTTCAGCAGCAGTTTGCCCAGACCCTTGAGGGTGGAGTGGATGGCGATGACGCTGTGGGCCATAGGCACACCGATGTTGCGCAGGACGGTGGAGTCGGTGAGGTCGCGCTGCAGGCGCGACACGGGGAGTTTGCCCGAAAGGTGGGCGTAGATGGCGTTGGCGATGCCGAGGTTACCTTCGGAGTTCTCGAAGTCTATGGGGTTGACCTTATGGGGCATGGCCGATGAGCCGACCTCGCCGGCCTTGATTTTCTGCTTGAAATATTCGGCGGAAACGTACATCCAGATGTCGCGGTCGAGGTCCAGGATGATGGTGTTGACGCGACGCAGGGCGTCGAACAGGGCTGCCAGATTGTCGTAGTTGGAGATCTGGGTTGTCCACTGCTCGCGCTGGATGCCGAGGCGGCCGGCGAGGAATTCGTTGCCGAAGCGGCGCCAGTCGCGGCCGGGGAAGGCGGCGTTGTGGGCGTTGAAGTTGCCGGTTGCTCCGCCGAACTTACCGGAGATGGGGGTTTCCATCAGCAGTTTGCGCTGCTGGCTGAGACGGTATACGAAGACTTCGATTTCCTTGCCTAAGCGGGTGGGGGAGGCGGGCTGACCGTGGGTCTTGGCGAGCATGGCTACATCCTTCCAATCCTCGGCGCGGGCCTCGAGGGCGTTGATGAGTTCGTCGAGCAGGGGGATGAACACCTCGTGGAGGGCGTCCTTGACCGACATCGGCACTGAGGTGTTGTTGATGTCCTGCGAGGTCAGGCCGAAATGAATGAATTCCTTCCATTTCTCGAGCCCCATGGCGTCGAAGCGCTCCTTGAGAAAATACTCCACGGCCTTGACGTCGTGGTTGGTGACGGATTCGTGCTGCTTGATGCGCAAGGCGTCGGCCTCGGTGAAGTCCTTATATAAGGAGGAGAGCTGGGCGAGAGCGTCGGCGGGGATGTCGCTCAGCTGCGGCAGGGGCAGGTGGGCGAGCGCCAGAAAATATTCCACCTCAACCTTCACGCGATAGCGGATGAGGGCGAATTCCGAGAAGTACATGTCGAGACCGGAGGTCTTAGAGCGATAGCGGCCATCGATGGGCGAAATGGCGGTAAGGGTTGAAAGTTCCAAAGCCGAATGATTTTGAAGTGTTTGAGACTGCAAAGTTACGAAATTTTTATGGAATAGCAGCTAAAATTTTTGTAGAAAGATAAGCGTCTGATTTTTAGTGGAATATCGGTGGGTTTCGGCGGCGGGATTAAAGATTTTGAATTTTTTTTGAAAAATAATGGCCGAAAAATTTGGTGGAACCGAAAAAAGTCCCTACCTTTGCAACGCTTTTGGAAGCGAGACGGGCGCTTAGCTCAGCTGGTTCAGAGCGTCTGCCTTACAAGCAGAGGGTCGGGGGTTCGAATCCCTCAGCGCCCACAACCTATCCCGCTTTTATGCCACAAGCGTTTCGGCCCTGGAGAGGGCAAGAGATTGCCACTTCTTGCGAGGGACATTTTGAGAAACGCGGCATCAGCAAATCTCGCCATCCAAAGCTATTGAGGGCGCTTAGCTCAGCTGGTTCAGAGCGTCTGCCTTACAAGCAGAGGGTCGGGGGTTCGAATCCCTCAGCGCCCACCAAATC
>CABUTS010000078.1 GCA_902494515.1 uncultured Muribaculaceae bacterium
CAAACACACCCTCGAGAAAATCCGCCCCGACATGAACGAAGACCAACTGATCAAACTCCTTCCCTACAACTTCAAAGCCGACCAGCCATAATGCCAGTCGGCTTTTTTCGGACGGATACACACATTGCGATACAGCCTCAATGTTTTTGCAGCGGGGTCAGCTTTTATAGCGGGGATCAGCGCTGGCGGATAAGGAAGATTTCGGTGGGGAAATGGTCGGAGTAGCCGTTGAGGTAGACGCCGGAGGCGAAGGTGCGCAGGGGGTAGCTCTGGCGCTGTCCTTCGGTGTCACGGAGGAATTCGAAGTTGTTGACCTGAGCTTTCCAGTAGTGGAGATTCTGTTTGCCGGTGTGGTCTTCGAGGAGCGAACCGCTGACGATGATCTGGTCGAAGAGGTTCCACTGCGAGCGATAGGCGAGGGTGCCGATACCCTTGTCGAGAATTGACCAGAAGGGGTTGTAGAAGCCGTGGAGCTCTACACCGGCAGGCTTTTTGGCGGCGGCGAGGACCTTGGCGCAGGATTTGTCCATCGGGTCGTCGTTGAGGTCGCCCATGATGATGACGCCCTGGTTCGGGCGGATGCTCCAGAGCGAGTCGGCGATATGCTTGCAGTTTGCGGCGGCAGCCTCACGGAGGTAGCTGCTCTGCTCCTGTCCGCCCAGTCGGGATGGCCAGTGGCCTACAAGCACACTGATAGTGTCGCCACCCATGATACCGGTGACACACATCTCGTCGCGGGTGCGGAACGACGGGTTATTTGGGATGATCAGCGGGGTGTTGCTGACGCTGTGGAGACGGAAGTAACGGGGATTGTAGAGCGCAGCCACGTCGACACCGCGGCGGTCGGGGGAGTCGTGGTGCACGATCTGGAGGTTCCAGGGCTTGCGGCCTTCGGCCTTGAGGCGCTCGTCGACAGCCTTCACGAGGTCTTCGAGCACCGAACGGTTCTCAATTTCGCTGACACCGATGAATGCCGGACCGTTGGGTGTGGTTTTGGTGGTGAAATTGGCGATGGCGCGGGCCAGATTGTGGATTTTGTTCCAGTACTTGCGGCCGTCCCACTGCCTCTGACCGGCGGGGGTGTACTCCTCGTCGCGGCCGAGGGGGTTGTTGGGGATGGTGTCGAAAAGGTTTTCGAGGTTGTAGAAAGCCACGCCGAAGACCTGATACTGGGCCTGGGAGTTCTGAGCCCATGTTCCGGTGATTGCCATCAGGGCTAAGAGCGAAAGAATGAGATATCGTTTCATGGTTATAAAGTAATTATCGGTGCAGGGATTGCAAATTTACAACAAAAAGATTTTCCGCGCAACAACCGGGGAAGATTTTTAAACTCCGCGGGAGCCGCCAGACTCAGGATTTGAATTTTCGAGGGAATTTTAACCAAATTTTTGACAAAACGTTTCGTGCTTTGTTATATTTTTGTGTAACTTCGCAGACTGAAGTGCCGACAGCTGCCGGGACCTCCGCAGCGGCTTCGCCGAAACCATCTTTATGCCGGAGCCATCTTTATTGAGAACACTTCGCCAAACCTTCCGGTTTTCTATTTTTATGAAAAAACTTCCGATTCTGATTCTGGCTGTCATAGCCATCGCCGCAGGAGCAGCAACGCGCAGCCCCAAGAACGACATATCCCGCAACCTCGACATTTTCAATGCCGTCTACAAGAATCTGCAGACCAACTATGTGGATTCCATCGACGCCGACAAGTCGATCAACACGGCCATCTACGCCATGCTCAACGAAATCGACCCCTACACGGAGTATATCCCCGAGCAGGACCAGGAGGAGTTCATGACGATCTCCACCGGCGTTTACGGCGGCATCGGCGCCTACATCCAGGAACGCGACGGCGAGGTGCGCGTCACCGAGCCCCGCGAAGGAACACCCTCCTTCAAGGCCGGACTCCGCCCCGGCGACGTGTTCATCACCATCGACGGCGACTCGGTGAAGGGCCTCCACTCCGCCGACGTTTCCAAGAAGCTGCGCGGCCAGGCAGGCACCACGGTATCGATGTCGGTGCGCCGCCCCTTCGGATCGAAGAGCCACGGCGACACGGTGCTGAACTTCTCGTTCCTGCGCGAGAAAATCGACGTTGACCCCGTCCCCTACTACGGCGTTGTCCGCGGCGACCTCGGCTACATCCAGCTGACCACCTTCAACGGCAAATCATATGACCAGGTGCGCGACGCCCTGCTCGACTTCCGTAAAGACCCGCGTGTGAAGGGGATTGTCCTCGACCTGCGCGACAACGGCGGCGGCCTGCTCGAGAGCGCCGTGAAGATCGTAGGCCTGTTCGTGCCGAAGGGCACCGAGGTTGTCCGCACCCGCGGCAAAGGGCAGGTTAACGAGCGCATCTACAAGACCACCGACAAACCCATCGAGCCCGACATCCCCCTGGCAGTGCTCGTCAACGGCAACTCCGCGTCGGCCTCTGAAATTGTAACCGGAGCGCTGCAGGACCTCGACCGCGCCGTGATTATCGGCAACCGTTCGTTCGGCAAAGGACTCGTGCAGTCCACCCGTCAGCTCCCCTACAACGGTCTGCTGAAAGTAACCATCGCCAAATACTACATCCCTTCGGGCCGACTGATCCAGGCCATCGACTACAGCCACCGCAACCCCGACGGCACCGTGGCCCGCATCCCTGATTCGCTCACCACCGTATGGCACACCAAGGCCGGCCGCGAGGTACGCGACGGCGGCGGCATCACCCCCGATGTCACCGTCACCTACCCCGAAGGGAACCGTCTGGTCTACAACATCATCCGCGACGGATGGAACTTCGATTTCGCCACCCGATACTCCGCGCTGAACCCCGCTCCGGCCCCGCTGGAGGAGTTCGAAATCACCGACACCATCTTCGCGCAGTTCAAGCAGTTCATTGACCCGAAGAAGTTCAAATACGACCGCGCCTGTGAGGTGGTGCTCGACCAGCTGCAGAAATCCGCCGAGACCGAGGGATACCTCAACGACTCGGTTCAGGCGCAGATCGACGTCATACGCAAGATGCTTCACCACGATCTGGAGCATGACCTGAACCTCAACCGCGAGATGATCACCTCGTATCTCGGTCCGGAGCTGGCCATGCGCTACTACGGCGAAAAGGGTTCGGTGCTCCAGACCCTGAAGAACGACCGCGAGCTCGACTCCGCCGCCGTAGTGCTCTCCGACCCCGCCCGCTACAAGGCCATCCTCTCCCCCAAGGCCAAAACCGATAAAGACGCAAAGACCGACGTCAAGGCCGGGAAATAACTCCCCGGCTGAAACAGTCCGGCCCCCGGCTGAAACTTTTTGAAGAGATATTCACTCCAATAGAGTATGCAAGAAACCAATCCCGCCAATAACGACAAAATAAAGGAAAACGCCGCCAAGGAAGCGCCCGCAACCGAAGCCAATGCTGACGAAAAAGCCGAGGCCGCTGCCAAAGCCCGCAGCTTCGTCGACGACCTGAAGCGCCGTATCAAGGAGAACAAAACCACCCGCTGGATCCGCTTCGCTGTGGTTCTGGCCGTATACCTCTTCTGGGTAATCTGGATGGGGAACCCCTGGCTGCTTCTCGGCGCCATACTGCTGTTCGACATCTACATCACGGGCTACATCCCCTTCACCTGGTGGAAGCGTTCCAAGAACAAAGCCACCCGGTCAGTGATGTCGTGGGTCGACGCGATTGTCTACGCCCTGGTTCTGGTTTATTTCGTCTTCGCCTACGCCGGACAGAACTATCAGATACCCTCGTCGTCGCTCGAAAAGACGCTTCTCACCGGCGACTACCTGTTCGTCGACAAGACCGCCTACGGCCCGCGTCAGCCGATGACCCCGATTTATTTCCCGCTGGTTCACAACGAGTTGCCGTTCGGCCTGGGTAAAAGCTACTCCGAATTAGTAACCCTTCCCTACCACCGTCTGAAAGGACGCCGCAGCGTCGAGGCCGGCGATATCGTGGTGTTCAACTTCCCCGCCGGCGACACCGTGATGTCGAAGGTGCCCAATCCCGACTATTACACCCTGCTGCGCAACGAAGGCGCGCAGGTGCTCGAAAATTATCCCGAACGTTTCGGCAAGAAAATCTACCGTCCGGTCGACCGCCGCGAAAACTATGTGAAGCGCGCCGTCGGTCTTCCCGGCCAGCATATCAAGATTGTCGACGGCGTGATTTTCATCAACGGCAAACCGCTGGAGATCGTGCCCGAAAACGTGCAGTTCAACTACTTCTATCAGGTCAACGGCGCTCCGCTGACCGAAGAGGAGTTCGAACAGATGGGGATTCCGGTGGCTGACCGCGGGCTGGCCGACATGACCGGCATCACCCCCGAGCAGCTCGAGATGATGGGCTACAAGGTGAACCCCGACGGCAGTGTGCCGCCGGTCTATATCTCCCCGATGACCCGCGCTATGGTCGAAGCCGCCGAGAAAAGCCCCCGAATCGCCAAAATCGAGCGTCAGGAACCTATGCCCGAAACATATTATACCCTCTTCCCGGAGGCGATTTCCTCCGACTGGACCCGCTCGAACTACGGCGGCGACAAGGGAATCTGGATTCCCCGGAAGGGGGGCAGGCTGAAGATGAACAAGGCCGCCTGGGATATCTACGGCCGCACAATCCGCGTCTACGAGGATAACCCTACCGCCGAATTCCGCGACGGAAAATTCTACATCAACGGCAAGGAGCAGGACACCTACCGCTTCAAGATGGACTACTACTTCATGATGGGCGACAACCGCGACAACTCGCTCGACTCGCGCTACTGGGGCTTTGTGCCTGAAGACCACGTAGTCGGCACACCGGTAGCCGTGCTCATCTCCTTCGATCAGGACAAGGGTCTGTTCGACGGCAAGATCCGCTGGAACCGTATTCTCATTGACGCCAATCCCGACAAATGATGGAGGGGGAGCCTTTTGCGCAAGTCCCCGCGGCTGAGCCCGGGGTCCCGGAAGCAGAGCTGCCCAGGACATTCGGGTCGGTGAGCTACTGGCTCCGCCGTGCTGCCGGGGTGCCGGTGGGGGAAGACGGGCTGTTCGACAAGCGCCGCAAGGAGATTCACCGCTATACGATTGCCGACGTCAACGGACCGCTGACGCTGACCGTCCCCATCGTCAAGCCCCACGGCAAGGCATACGCCCGCTGGAGCGACGTAGCCCTGAGCTCCCACGGGGAGTGGTGGCACGTTCACCGCACTGCCCTGGAATCGGCCTATGGCCGCACCCCGTTCTTTGAATTCTACATCGACCGCTTCGCGCCGTTCGTCAGCCCCGAAGCTGTCGGCCGCTTCCGCTCCATCCTCGATTACAACCGCGCAATCGACGCGCAGATTGAAGAATTGCTTTTGCTTCCGATTACAGCCGCATCCAACGGTGCGTGTGGTCCGGTTACTGCGGCCGGCTTTAGCAAAGCCGGCTTCCTGCCCCTTCCCGGCTTCCCCGGCGAGCTTTGCGAGCCTTATTGGCAACCCCGCGCAGCCCAGCTTGGCTTCATCCCCGACCTTTCAATCCTGGATTTGCTCTTTTGTCTCGGGCCGGAAGCCGCGCTCTGGATTCGCCGGGCGCTGAAGCGGATTTCAGCCCCGACTGCCCCGGCCTCCCCGACGCTTCAATAATTCCCCATCCACCTCCTGTCCTTCACCCGCTTATGCTATCGCTAAGAATCGCATTGAGATACCTGCTGTCGCGCAAAAGCCACGGCGTGGTCAACGTCATTTCGGCGGTGGCGATGGCCGGGGTGGCTGTAGCCGCGGCCGCAATGATTATCGTGCTGTCGGTGTTCAACGGATTCGCGGACCTCGTGACGCAGAAAACCTCGAATTTCAACCCGCCGCTCCTGGTCAAAACCACGGAGGGGAAAACAATAGCCGACGCCGACTCACTGGCGCGGCTGCTCGGAGGCGCCGAAGGTGTCATCCTCGCCGCGCCGATGATCGACGAACAGGCGTTCGCCATTTCGGAGTACGGCCAGATGCCGGTGAACCTCCGCGCCCTGCCCCCTGAGGCGCTTCCCGTGTCGGGGCTCGGGCAGATTGTGATCGACGGAAACGCCACCCCTACGGACGCGCTGCTGTCGGTCGGCGTCGCCATGAGCCTCGGTCTGCGCCCCGGCGGCGAAATCATGGTCTATGAGCCGCGGCGCGTCGGGAGGATCAATCCGGCCAATCCGATGAACTCGTTCCGCGCTGACTCACTGACAGTCAGCGGAGTATATCAGGTTGAGCAGGAGGAACAGGACCGCGATATGCTGATAATCCCTCTGGCCGACGCCCGCCGTCTTCTCGACTACACCACCGAGGCGTCGGCAATCGCCGTTTACACCACGGCATCCGACGTCAGACCCCTGAAAGCCAGGCTTCAGGCCATGCTTGCAGCAGCCCCGGCGCCCGACTCCGGCGAAAAGACATCCCCGGCGACCGGCGAAGAAGCAGCAGCCGGCGACTCCGCCCCACAGTATCAGGTTCTCGACCGTCTGGAACAGGAAGCCGAGGCCTTCCGCATGATTGCAATCGAGAAGTGGATCACCTTCCTGATGCTGCTGTTCATCTTGGCGGTCGCCTCGTTCAACATCATTTCGACGCTCTCGCTCATGGTGGTCGAAAAGCAGCAAAACATGGAAGTGATGGCCTCCATGGGGGCCACGCCGAGCTTCATCCGCCGCATTTTCGCCAATCAGGCATGGCTGATTACCCTCGGCGGCGGCATTATCGGCATGGCCGTCGGCTCCCTCCTTGCCCTGGGTCAGATGCATTTCGGATGGGTGAAACTCTCCTCTGCCAATCCCGCACTTATGGCCATTGACCACTACCCCGTGCGCCTCGAGGCCGCCGACCTTCTGCTGACCTTCGTCGCCATCCTCCTGACCTGTCTCCTCCTGACGCTACTTTTCCGGAGCCCGATACAATATAAGGGCACCGGCGAGCGTTAAACAATATAATAGAGTTTCTGACTATACCACTCTCCTTAAAGCACTTAAGATGAAGATAGCAGTAGCAGGCACCGGCTATGTCGGCATGAGCATAGCCACCCTTTTATCGCAGCACAACACCGTGACGGCCGTCGATGTCATTCCCGAAAAGGTGAACCTCATCAACCGCCGCCTCTCCCCGATTCAGGACGATTACATCGAACGTTACCTTGCCGAGAAACAGCTCGACCTCACGGCAACCCTCGACGGCGCAGCGGCTTACGCCGACGCCGACTTCGTGGTGATCGCTGCGCCGACCAACTACGACCCGGTGCGCAACTATTTCGACACCTCGCACGTCGAGGAGGTCATCGACCTGGTGCTCAGCGTCAACCCCGGCGCCGTGATGGTGATCAAATCCACAATCCCGGTGGGCTACTGCCGCTCGCTTTACCTCAAATACGCCGCGCAGGGTGTCGCGAAGCTCAACCTGCTCTTCTCGCCGGAGTTTCTCCGCGAGAGCAAGGCGCTCTACGATAACCTTTACCCCTCGCGCATCATCGTAGGTATCCCGAAAATCATCAGCGAGAGCGAATTTTCGGAGGAAAACAGCGCCATCGAGCGGATTGCCGACATCCCCTTCCTGACCGAAGCGGCCCACACCTTCGCCCGCCTGCTGCAACAGGGCGCCATCAAGCAGGAAATTCCGACCCTGTTCATGGGGATGAAAGAGGCCGAGGCCGTGAAGCTCTTCGCCAACACCTACCTGGCCCTGCGCGTCAGCTATTTCAACGAACTCGACACCTACGCCGAGGTCAAGGGACTCGATTCCCGCGCCATCATCGAGGGTATCGGCCTCGACCCACGAATCGGCACCCACTACAACAACCCGTCGTTCGGCTACGGCGGATACTGCCTCCCGAAGGACACCAAGCAGCTCTTAGCCAACTACGCCGATGTGCCGCAGAACATGATGACGGCCATCGTCGAGAGCAACCGCACCCGCAAGGATTTCATCGCGGATCAGGTGCTGAAAAAGGCGGGGTATTACGGCTACAGCTCGGCCAACACCTACGGCGACGCCCACGAAAAGAGCTGCGTGATAGGTGTTTACCGCCTGACAATGAAGTCTAATTCCGACAATTTCCGCCAGTCGTCGATTCAGGGCGTTATGAAGCGCATCAAGGCCAAAGGGGCCGAAGTCATAGTCTACGAACCGACACTCGAGGACGGCACAACCTTCTTCGGCAGCCGCGTGGTCAACGACCTCGCGGAGTTCAAGAAACTCTCCGACGTGATTATCGCCAACCGCAGCTGCGCCGACCTCGCCGACGTCGCCCCCAAAGTCTATTCCCGCGACCTCTTCTCCCGCGACTGACCCCTGAAACCACGACACAGAAATCCGGGATGAGCGCCAGGAATCAAAAAGAAGCAAAGCCCCGCGTGCTGGCGGTGGCCTCGATCGGAGGTCACTGGATTCAGCTGCTCCGCATAGTCAGACCGATGTGCGGGCGCTTCGACGTGACGTTCTGCTCCACACATCCCCGATGCGCCGCCATGGTGGCCGCACACCGCTTCCATCTCATACCCGATTTCAACCGCAAGAACATCTGGCGGGTGTTTTCCGCCATCGGAGGGATTGTCAGGATGCTTCGCCGTGAACGCCCCAAGGCAGTAATCTCCACCGGAGCCGCCCCCGGTCTGGCGGTAATTTTAGTGGCCAGACTGATGGGAATCCGTACAATCTGGGTTGACTCCGTAGCCAACGTGGAACACCCCTCGGCCTGCGGCAAAATCGCCATGCGCATCGCCTCCAGAGCCTACACCCAATGGCCGCACCTCGCCCGTGAAGGCCGGCTCATCTACGCCGGCAACGTATTCGGCGATGCGGAAAGCAAAGTATTCGGCGATGCAGACGGCAGCGATTCCCCGACCAACAGCCTGTAATATTCGATTCACATGATTTTTGTAACCACCGGCACTCAGGAACCTTTCGACCGCTTTCTGGAAATCATCGACTCACTGGCTCCCGAAATAGACGAGGAGTTAGTTGTACAGGCTTGCAGCAGCGCCTACACCCCTCACAACTACAAACTCCGGGGGTTCATCGCCCCCGATGAATTCAACGGCATCATGGAGCGGGCACGCCTGATTGTAGCACACGCCGGTATGGGTTCGATCCTGACGGCCATGCAGATGCGGAAACCGATTATCATATTTCCGCGCAAAGCCTCTCTGGGGGAGCACCGCAACGACCACCAGATGGCCACGGCACACCGCATGGCCGAGCTGCGCTACGTCCATGTGGCTTACGACGCCGATGAGCTGCGCAGACTTCTGTCAGACAACGGTTTGCAGCCACTCCACTCCGTCGGCGAATTCGCATCGGAGTCGCTGGTCAGCTCCATCGCCGACTTCATCGCGAAGTAGGGTTGCGGGCTGTCAGGGTTGCGGGCTGTCAGGGTTGCGGGCTGTCAGGGCGGAGGAGGGCGACGGGGAGATTTGAGGGGAGGGTGATGTGGCCGTTGATGACCGGCAGAGTCCGGCCTGAGTAGAGTTCGCGAAGGAGGGTGCCGTCGGCTGGGGGATTGGAGGAGGGGAAGAGGGAAGCGACGGGAATGGGTACCGAGGGGTTCAGGCAGATAAGGATGGTGTCGGCGGCGGCGTAGCGGAGGACAAGGTGGGGTAAGAGGGTGCGCTGGCGGCCGCGGGCTATTACGGGGTTGTCGCGGCGAATTTGGCCGAGGCGCCGTGCATGGGCAAGGAGGGCGGTGTCGGCGGTGGCCCAATTCATGTCGGAACGGAAGGCCTGGTCGCTGTCGACGTTGAAGCGGGCGTCGCTGAGGCCGCGGCCGGTTTCATCGCCGTAGAATAGCTGTGCGACACCGGGGGCGAGCAGCAGGGTCGTCAGGCAATCGCGCATGTTCGTTGAGTCGGCGTCGCGATGATAGGAGTTGTTGAGATAGCTGAAGGGGTGCCAGGGGATGCAGGGCAATCCGTTGTCAGTCAGCGAAGTATAGTTGTTGGCAGCAATACTGTCGGCGTAGGCCTGCCATGTGTAGGCGATTGCGTCGAGGTCGCCGTGCTTGGGGAGGAAGAAGTTTACCATACTGGAGAAACCAGCGGCGGCATATTCGGGTTTGTAGTCGATCGAGGCGTTGTCGAAGTCGCCGGTCATATAGAAACTGTCGGTCCAGCGGGATGCGGGGTCATCGGGATGTGCGGCACGCCACTTCCTCAGGGCGGCGTTGCAGGCGTCGCTGAGCTCTTTCCAGCGATTAAGATGCACATTCTCAACGATATCGCAGCGGACGCCGTCGATGCCGAATTCCTCCACCCAGGAGGCAATCCAGCCGATGACATGCTGCATCGGCGACTGCGCTCCTGCCTTGCGGAGCCTGCGGGCCGAGGGGTTGACCCAGGGGTCGTTCGCCTTCCCCTCGCGGCGCCATTTATCCCTCAGGAAACGGGGAATTTCCACCTGTTCCTCGCTCTCGTCTTTGAAATCGGGCATCCCGAAGAGGGTGGCCTGCAGCGGATCGGACTCATCCCACCCCTCGTCGGGCATACGGATCCAGCCGCGGTCGTACCACCCCTTCCATCCGAGGCGACCGGCGTAGAAGTCGTCGAAACTCCAGTCGCGGATGTGTCGGGCGGCCTGCTGTTCGGTCAGGCCTGTGTCGGCGAAACCGAACTGCACGGCGTCGAGAAGCGTCGGATAACCGGGGTCATTGAGGTTGGCGCCAAGCATCACGCGGATACCCTGCGAGTGGAGCGTGTCGACAAGCTCGCGGAATTCGGCGACGGTACCGTAGTTTTTGTCAATCTGGGTATAGTCGAGGGGATAATAGCCGTGATAGCCGTAGTGCGGGAAGTCGTTGACGGAGCCGGAGCCCGACATCCAGCCGTGAATTTGTTCGTAAACGTCTGTCATCCAGACCACATCGACGCCGAGGTCGGTGAAATATCCCTCGCGGGCCTTCTGCAGCATCCCTTTGAAATCGCCCCCATGGAAAGTCGCGGCGTTCATGCGTTCGGAGCCGTAATCAACGATTCGGCCATAGTTGACGTCGTTGGTGGTGTCGCCGTTGCAGAAGCGGTCGGTGATGACAAAGTACACTGTGGCTCCCGGCCATGAAAAAACCTTTCGGGCGGCCTGTGAGAACGCCGGAAGAATGGTAAGAATGAATGTAAGCAGGAAATGTGATAATCTCATGGCAGTCTTTTTGACTGCAAAATTAACAATTCAAGGGGGGCCGCATCAATACTGAAAAATAACCATCGGGCTACAGGAGGTTCATGGCGGTGGCGGCGGTGACAGCCTCGATGCTGTTGCCGACGCTGAGCTTGGCTATGATGTTCTGGCGGTGGCGGCTGACGGTGTTGACACTGATTCCGAGCAACGCGGCAATCTGCTTGCTCGGGCGCCCGTCGCGAATCAGTTTCAGGATCTCTTTCTCCCGGTCGGAGAGGAAGCAACGGCGCTGAGTATCAAAGGATTGCGGCTGTATCAGGCCGGAGTTCATCCCGATAATAGCGGGGGTGATTCCCTGCTGCCGCTGCTGACGCGGCGAGATGTCGTAGCAGCAGAGAATCAGCCATATTTTCCCCTCGGGCGAAAGGCAGACCACCTGCGTGGAGTTGTCGACATAGACGAACTCACCGCTGCGGTCCCTCATCCGCAGGTGGCAGACAGCCTTGACCGACATCTTCTCATCTGGCGGAAGCCTATCAGCGAGCTTGAAAAAATCGAACTCCAGCATGCGCTTGTCCACGAGATCCTCGGGGTGTATCCGGTTGTAAACCAGGTCTTCATCGCTTGAGCAGAGCTCGAGCGGGGAAGCGTCGCCGTCAGTAGCGAACCCCATGTAACGGCCGAAGCCACCGGAGTAAACATAGCATCGGTCGCAGGCGGCATCGGTGATGACCGTGCAGCCGCCGCTGACCCCCAC
>CABUTS010000079.1 GCA_902494515.1 uncultured Muribaculaceae bacterium
CCCGCGCCGACGATGGTGTGAAGCTCGTCGATGAACAGGATTACGTCGGGGTTGCGGCTCAGTTCGTTGAGGATAGCCTTGATGCGCTCCTCAAACTGACCGCGGTATTTGGTGCCGGCGACGATGGAGGCCATGTCGAGCGAAACAACGCGCTTGTCGAAAAGGATGCGCGACACCTTGCGCTGCACGATGCGCAGTGCAAGACCTTCCACGATCGCCGACTTGCCGACACCGGGTTCGCCGATGAGCACGGGGTTGTTCTTCTTGCGGCGGCTCAGAATCTGGGCCAGACGCTCGATTTCAACCTCGCGGCCTACGACGGGATCCAGACGGCCGTCCTCAGCCGCGCGGGTCATGTCGTTGCCGAACTTGTCGAGGGTCGGGGTGTCGTTTCCGCGGCTCCCCTTCGAGGACGACGGGGTGCGCTCCGCTGCGGAGCTCCCCTGCTGGTT
Source organism: uncultured Muribaculaceae bacterium (assembly GCA_902494515.1). Taxonomy (GTDB): domain Bacteria; phylum Bacteroidota; class Bacteroidia; order Bacteroidales; family Muribaculaceae; genus UBA7173. Next base: position 453 of record CABUTS010000079.1, read on the forward strand.
GCGGCGCGAGGACTGGGGTTCCTCGTCTTCATCCTCCTCCTCGTCGGTGTATCCGGCTCCGGCGCGCGGAGCGTCGGCTTTGTTCTGCAGCAGGGCGAGCAGCGACTGATAATCGATGCCGGCCTGACGGAAAGGCGCTATGAAGTCCATGCGCTGTATCTCGGGATTATGAAGGATGGCAAGAAGAAGGTGCACGGTGTCGACGGCTTCGCTTTTGAGCATACGCGCTTCGAGCACCGAAAGTTTCACCAGACGGTTGCAGAGATCGTTGGCGGTGATGTCGGCTGACAGATGCGAACCCGACGCGTCGAACAATCGGTCGTCGAGCTGCTGCCGGAGCTGGTAAACCGAGGCGTTGCGGGAAATCCGCTCCAGCATCGACACGACGGGCGACCCGGTGTCGGCCAGAATCGCCAGGAACAGGTGCTCCGGGGTGATGACGGCGTTGTTGTGGCGGATTGCCTCCTGACGGCTGAGCTCCAGGATAGCTTTAAGCTGTTCAGTGAAATTTATCTCCATTAAATAAATATATGTGAAGGAAACACAGTTTACAAATTGCCCTTAGTGTAATATATAACGGCAAAGAGCGTGCCAAATTGCGGGATGCAGCGCTGTGTGGTGCTTAAAAAAGTTTAAAACGGGGTCCCGCGGAATTTTTCACCGCATTCCCTCTGCAAAGTTACTTAATATTTCAGAAAAAATGCGTATCTTTGTAGGATAATTAGCGACACCTGTCCGGTGCCGTCGTTATCGGAGTAGCTCCACGGCAACGCCCGCTGCCCTCTCCACTCTCCCCTCTCGCCTCTCCACTTTCTCCCCCCTCTGCTCTCCGTTACGCTTACTACACCTGTAGTTTATACATTCTAAACAAATATCATGCTCGACGAAGACCGCATTATTAAGATTAACATCGAGAACGAGATGAAGTCGGCCTACATCGATTATTCGATGTCCGTAATCGTCTCACGCGCCCTTCCCGACGTACGCGACGGCCTCAAACCCGTACACCGCCGTGTGCTCTTCGGAATGAACGTCATGGGGAACACCTCCGACAAGCCCCACAAGAAGGCTGCCAATGCCGTCGGTGAGGTTATGGGTAAATATCACCCCCACGGCGACTCATCTATTTATGGTACAATCGTGCGTATGGCTCAGCCCTGGGCCATGCGTGAATGTCTGGTCGACGGCCACGGCAACTTCGGTTCAATCGACGGCGACGGCCCTGCCGCCATGCGTTACACTGAGGTACGCCTGCAGAAGATGGGCGAAGAGATGCTTCGCGACATCGACTCCGAAACCGTTGATTTCCAGCCTACTTACGACAACTCCCGTCAGGAGCCTACGGTGCTCCCGACCCGTTTCCCCAACCTGCTGGTCAACGGCTCGTCGGGCATCGCCGTCGGTATGGCAACGAATATGCCTACCCACAACCTCTGCGAGTCCATCAACGCCTGCATCGCCTGCCTTGAAAATCCCGACATCACTATCCCCGAGCTGATGAAGGTGATTCCCGCCCCCGACTTCCCCACCGGCGGTACAATCTTCGGCATCAACGGCGTCAAGGAGGCCTACGAGACCGGCCGCGGCCGTATCGTAATCCGTGCCAACGCCGACATCGAGCAGGAGAAGGAACACGAGACCATCGTTGTCCACGAAATCCCCTACGGCGTCAACAAGGCCGAACTCATTAAATATATAGCCGAACTCGTCAACGAGAAGAAGCTCGAAGGTATCGCCGACCTCAACGACGAATCGGACTATAAGGGTATGCGCATCGTCATCAAGCTGCGCCAGGACGCCAACGCCAACGTTGTCCTGAACAAGCTCTACAAGATGACCCCGATGCAGTCGACCTTCGCCGTCAACAACGTCGCTCTGGTCAACGGACGCCCCCGTCTGCTCAACCTCAAGGACCTGGTTCAGGCTTTCGTCGACCACCGCCACGACGTGGTTATCCGCCGCACCAAGTTCGAGCTCCGCAAGGCTCAGGAACGCGCCCACATCCTGGAAGGTCTGATTATCGCCTGCGACAACATCGACGAGGTCATCAAGATTATCCGCGGCGCCGAGTCTACCGAAGCTGCCCGCGCAACCCTGGCCGAGCGCTTCGGCCTGAGCGATGCCCAGACCCAGGCAATCGTCGACATGCGTCTGCGTCAGCTCACCGGACTGGAGCAGGACAAGCTCCACGCCCAGTACAAGGAACTCGAGGAGCTCATCGCCCACCTGGAGCTGATTCTCAGCGACGACAGCGTGTGCCGCGGCGTAATCCGCGACGAACTCATCGAAATCCGCGACAAATACGGCGATCCCCGCCGCACCAAGATCGAATATGCCGCCGGCGAATTCAATGCCGAAGACTTCTATGCCGACGACGACATGATCATCACCATCTCCCACATGGGCTACATCAAGCGCACTCCCCTCTCGGAGTTCCGCGCCCAGAACCGCGGCGGCGTAGGCTCGCGTGGTTCCAACACCCGCGAGGAGGACTTCATCGAATACATCTACCCCGCTTCGATGCACAACAATCTGCTGTTCTTCACTCAGCGAGGTCTGGTTTACAAGATGAAGGTTTACGAGCTGCCCGAAGGCGCCAAGAACACCAAGGGCCGCGCTATCCAGAATCTGCTCAACATCGAGCAGGGCGATGCCGTCAACGCCTTCATCACCATCAGGAACCTCGATGATCCCGAGTTCACGGCAAGCCACAACCTGGTGTTCGCAACCCGTCTGGGCCAGATCAAGAAGACCAGCCTCTCGGAATACGCCCGCATCAATGTCAAGGGTAAGAAGGCTATTGTTCTCCGCGACGACGACAACCTGATCGGCGTAGAGCTGACCGACGGCAATTGCGAGATTCTCATGGCCAATCGCAACGGCCGCGCCATCCGTTTCAACGAGTCGACAGTCCGCACCATGGGCCGTGTGGCCGCCGGTGTCCGCGGCATGAAGCTCGACGGCGGCGACGACCAGGTGGTCGGCATGATCTGCATGCACCCCGAAGACAATCACACCGTGATGGTTGTTTCCGAGAACGGCTACGGCAAGCGCTCCGAACTCGACGGCTACCGCATCACCAACCGCGGCGGCAAGGGCGTGAAGACCATGAACATCACCGAGAAGACCGGTAACCTCGTTGCCATCAAGAGCGTAACCGACGAGAATGACCTGATGATCATCAATCGCTCGGGCATCACACTGCGCGTCCGCATGGCCGACATCCGCGTCATGGGCCGCAACACTCAGGGTCTGCGAATCATCAACCTCGACAAGCGCGGCGACGAAATCGCCTCGGTATGCTGCGTCGACACCGACCCCGAAGAGGAGGCTGTTGAAGCAATCGAGAACCCAGAAATCCTTGAGGGTGAACCGGTTGACAACACCGTAGACGAGGAGGAAGAGGATATCCCCGAAGACGAAGGCGCTGAAGAAAATCCCGATGAACCTTCCGAAGATTAAACCTTCCCCTTTCCCGACACTCTAAAATCAGAAAACTTACCTTCAATATCCACAAAAACTGCCATTATGAAAAAGATCAGCATCTTAGGTCTTGCTCTTATCGGCGCCTTCGCGGCAACCGCTCAGGTTCAGACCGTAAAGGACGTTGAGAATCAGCTCAAAAAGGATGTGATGGCTTATCCCAATGCCATCAAGACCCTCACTCCCGCTTTCACCAACCCTGAGACCGACAAGCTGGCTCAGACCTGGTATGTCGCCGGCAAGGGCGCCTTCGACTATGTAAACCAGGCCAACGCCATGTCGCGTATCACCAAGGAGACAAACTACGCCCAGTGGGGTCAGTTCGTCATCGACGGTTACGAATATCTCCTGAAGGCTCTTCCCCTCGACTCAGTTGCCGATGCAAAGGGCAAAATCAAGACCAAATACTCCAAAGATATCCTCAAGACTCTCGTAAACAACTATCCTCTGGCTCAGGAAGCCGGTCTCTGGTTCTACAACGACGTCAAGGACTATCCCAAAGCTGCCAAGGCCTGGAGCTACATCTTCACACTTCCCGAGAATCCCGCTGTGATCAAGGCCGGTCTGAAGGTTCTCCCCGACTCCGTGCTCGGTGCTTACCGTTTCTACTCGGGCTGCGCTAACTCCCTGGCCAATGACTATGCTCCCGCGCTGAACGACTTCGAGCAGGCCATCAAGCTCGGCTACAAGGACAAAGCCGCTTATGACTACGCCATCACCGCCGCCACCCAGCTTAAGGAATACGACAAGGCTGCCAACATCGCCAAGGCTGCTTACGCTCACTTCCCCGAACCCAACTACCTCGGCACCATAATCAACAACAAACTGGAACAGAAGGACTATGACGGCGCTCTTACCTTCCTGGATCCCTACATTCAGGCTGAGCCCAGCAACGGCGCACTCTACTACCTCAAGGGTGTGATCATGGAGCAGAAAGGCGACAACGCTCAGGCCAAGCAGATGTATGGCAAGGCTATCGAATTCGATGCCAACAACGCCAACGCCCTCTTCCGCTACGCTCTGAAGATCTGCGAAGAGGCTGATGCCCTCGACCAGAACGAATCCACCAACATGACTCAGGCTGAATACGACAAGTTCTGCCAGGAGCGCACCTTCCCGATGTACCGCGAAGCTGCCCAGTACCTCGAAAAAGCTTTCCAGATTGACGAGAACCTCACCGACTGCCTGACCCTGCTCCGTTCGATCTACTACAAGCTCAACGACGAAGCCAACCTCAAGCGTGTCAACGAGATGTAATCTCAAGCGTGTCAACGGAATGTAATTCATTTCCCCTATAATACTTAATGCGGTTCCCGGCCTCCGGGAGCCGCATTTTTTGCGTCATCCAGTTCCGTTCCGGACAAAATCCCAGGCAATCCGAACCAATCTCAGGCAAAATCCGGTCATCCCGGACAAATCCCCGGCAAAATCCGGGCAAAATGGGATAAAGTTGTGTAGTTTTTTTTTACAAATGTGCCTGTTTGTTTTTAGAATTTAGTAACTTTGCAATTTAAACCAAACATTTAGTTTCCAATGGAAAAATCCACTGAATTGAAGAATCCGGTTGATGCCGGACGTCAGCTGCTCAGCGACAAAACCTGGGCCCGGTGGACCGCGTTGATCTTAGTGGCGTTGATGATGTTTTTCGCCTACATGTTCGTTGACGTGATGTCCCCTTTGCAGTCACTGATTGAAGACCAGCGCGGCTGGAAACCCGAAGCTTTCGGCTACTATGCCGGCGCCGAGTATATCCTGAACGTGTTCGGTTTCCTGATTGTGGCAGGTATTATTCTCGACAAGATGGGCATCCGCTTCACCGGCACGCTCTCCGCCTCGGTGATGGTTGTGGGCGCCTGCATCAAACTCTACGCCATTTCCGACGCTTTCCAGACTACGGAATTCTGCAACTGGCTGAACTCATGGTGGGTAGCGATGCCCGGCTCGGCCAAGCTCGCCGCCCTCGGCTTCATGATTTTCGGCTGCGGCTGCGAAATGGCCGGTATCACCGTCAGCAAGACCCTCGCCAAATGGTTCGAGGGTAAGGAGATGGCCCTCGCGATGGGTCTCGAAATGGCTCTTGCCCGCGTAGGTGTGTTCGCAATCTTCTCCATCTCCCCGTGGCTTGCCGGCGTTATGGGTGAAAAGACTGTCGTAGTCCCCGTAGCGTTCTGCACCGTACTTCTGCTCATCGGTCTTATCTGCTTCATCGTGTTCACCTTCATGGACTCCAAGCTCGATAAGGAACTCAAGGTCGCTCACGAAAAAGTTGAAGGCGACGACACCGCCGAGGAGGAATTCAAGTTCTCCGATGTCGGTAAGATTCTGACCAGCAAACTGTTTTGGATTATCGCCCTGCTCTGCGTGCTCTACTACTCCGCAATTTTCCCCTTCCAGCGCTATGCCACCAATATGCTGCAGTGCAACCTCGGCATGACCGAGCAGCAGGCCGCCGACATCTTCCGCTGGTTCCCCATCGGTGCGGCTGCCCTGACCCCGTTCCTCGGCATGTACCTCGACCATAAGGGCAAAGGCGCATCGATGCTGATTCTCGGTGCCCTGCTGATGATCGGCTGCCACCTGGTATTCGCCCTCGTGCTCCCCGCCGCTCCCTACACCTGGATTGCCTTCACTGCCATCATCGTGCTCGGCGTCAGCTTCTCGCTGGTTCCCGCAGCCCTCTGGCCCTCTGTTCCCAAGGTGATGGAAAAACGTTACCTCGGTTCGGCATACTCGCTGATTTTCTGGGTGCAGAACATCGGTCTTGCCCTCTTCCCCATTCTCATCGGTGTGGTTCTCGAGGCCTGCAACCCCGGTATAACCGATCCTCTGAAGCGCAACTACACCGTGCCGATGCTCCTGTTCGCCTCGCTCGGTGTGCTCGCCCTTATCTTCGGTTTCTGGCTGAAGATTCTCGACGCCAAGAAACACTATGGTCTTGAAGAACCCAACATCAAGCCCAGCAAGGAGGAAGCCACCATGGAGTCCGAAGGACTTGAAAACGAATAATTGAATTAACTTTATTTAATAACAAAGAAGGATTTCCACAAGGGAGTCCTTCTTTGTTGTTTATACCGTTGATATTTCCCCTGTTAGACTCCGGTTAAGCCATTTTATTCTGCCCGGTTAATCCCGGCGTTAATGTTTTTATAAGGTGTTAATTTCTGGCAATTTTCAGCGGAATCAGAATGGTGGAATCAGAATATTTTTCGGTGCGAAGACTTTTGGATTATATGTTTTTTTTGTTTTAACTTTGCATATGTAAGTCCGCGGGATGCTTCAGCGGGGACTTTTCTCCTGAATCAATTTCTTTCACACTAAATATCACCATGATTCCAAAAACAGTCAAACTGATTCTCTCGGGAATCCTCGCGCTGACGGCGACAACTTCCGCCTCGGCATGGCAACTCCCTGAGCCCCCTGCATCCCCTGCGCCGGAACTCTACAAGGACACCACCCAGACCCCCGAAGCCCGTGCCAAGGACCTGCTGAAGCGCCTGACCATCGAGGAGAAAATCTCGTTGCTCCACGCTACCTCCCCCGGCATTCCTCGAATGGGTATCGAAAAATATTTCATGGGCAACGAGGCTCTTCACGGAATTGTCCGCCCCGGCAATTTCACCGTCTTCCCCCAGACTATCGGTCTGGCAAGTATGTGGAACCCCGATATGCAGCTGCGAATCGCCACGACTGCCTCCGATGAGGCCCGAGCCCGCTGGAACGAACTGGACCGCGGCAAGAAGCAGACCGAACATTTCTGCGACCTGTTGACATTCTGGTCCCCGACGGTGAACATGGCCCGCGACCCGCGCTGGGGCCGTACGCCCGAAACCTACGGCGAGGATCCCTATCTGTCGGGTGTTCTCGGAACTCAGTATGTGCGCGGTCTGCAGGGCGACAATCCCCGTTACCTGAAAACCGTCTCCACCCCCAAGCATTTCGCGGCCAACAACGAGGAGCACAACCGCTTCTCCTGCAACGCCATCATCAGCGAAACCGACTTGCGCGAATACTATCTTCCGGCCTTCGAGCGCTGCGTCAGCGAAGGTAAAGCGCAGTCAATCATGACCGCCTACAACGCCATCAACGGTGTTCCCTGCACCGTCAACAACTGGCTGCTGAAGAAGGTGCTGAAAGAGGACTGGGGCTTCAACGGCTACATTGTGTCGGACTGCGGTGCCCCGGCCCTGCTCATCAGCCATCATCATTATGCCAAGACACCGGAAGCTGCCGCAATGATGTGTCTGAACGCTGGGCTCGACCTGGAGTGCGGCGATAATATATATCAGAATCATCTGCTTGATGCTTATAAGCAATATATGGTGACCGAGGCTCAGATCGACTCGGCGGCGTATCATATTCTCCGCGCCCGTATGTTGTTGGGATTGTTCGACAACCCCGAGGATGTGCCCTACAACCATCTTAGCCCGTCGATTGTCGGCTGTCAGGCACATCAGGACCTCGCCCTTGAAGCTGCCCGCCAGAGTATCGTGCTGCTGAAGAACAGCAACAATACCCTTCCGCTCAACGACAGGAAAATCAAGAAGATAGCCGTGGTAGGCATCAATGCCGCCAACCATGAGTACGGCGACTACTCCGGTACTCCCGTCCGCAAACCGGTGTCGGTGCTTGAGGGGATACAGCAGCGTGTCGGCGACAATGTTCAGGTGCTTTATGCCCCCTGGGAGTCGAACGAGGCAGGCTTACAGCTGATTTCCGCTCTCAATTTCCCCGAAGGACTGAAAGCTGAATACTACGACAACCCCGAATTCAAGGGAACTCCGAAGGTACGCACCGACCGGAACATCAACTTCGAACCCGCAAATCAGGCTCCCGACCCCTTCCTCCCCGCTTCCCCCATGTCGATTCGCTGGACCGGCAAACTCGTGCCGACTGTCTCCGGGGAGTATGTGCTGAGTTTCACCAGCGACGACGGTGTCCGCGTATGGCTTGACGGCAAACTCATAATTGACGACTGGGGCACCCATCCGCGGCGCGACTCCAAGGCTGTGGTTTCGCTTGAAAAGGGGCGCAGTTATGACCTCAAGGCCGAATACTTCGACGGTGGCGACGACTGCATCGCCCGCATGAACTGGATGGTTCCCGGCAGCAACGAAAACGCCATGGAGGAGATGTTCGGCGACGCCGGCAAGATCATCAAAGAGGCTGATGTCGTGGTGGCCGTAATGGGCATCAATCAGTCGATTGAACGCGAAGGTCACGACCGCACCACCCTCGGTCTCCCTCTGGATCAGCAGATTTTCCTCAAGGAAGCCTACAAACTCAACCCCAATATCGTGCTGGTGCTTGAAGCAGGCAGCTCGATGGCCATAAGCTGGGAAAATGACCATCTCCCCGCAATCGTCGACGCCTGGTATCCCGGTGAAGCCGGCGGCACAGCTGTTGCCGAAGTGCTTTTCGGCGACTACAACCCCGCCGGACGTCTGCCTCTGACTTTCTACAAGTCTACCGAGGATCTCCCCGATTTCAATGACTACGACGTGAAGAACAACCGCACGTATATGTACTACACCGGTGAGCCCCTCTACGCCTTCGGCCACGGCCTGAGCTACACTAAGTTCGATTACCGCAATCTTAAGGCTGCTCAGGACGATGAGAACGTTACCCTGACCTTCGATATCAAAAACAGCGGCCGGCGTGATGGCGACGAAGTCGCGCAGGTCTATATTCAGTTCCCTGAAATCGAGGGTGTCAAGACCCCGATCAAGCAGCTGAAAGGTTTCCGCCGCGTGAATATCGCCAAGGGTAAAACCCAGCGCGTTGAAATCGTTGTTCCCAAGTCGGAGCTTCGCCTTTGGGATGACAGCAAGAAGCAGTTCTACACACCCTCAGGCTCATATACCTTCCTTGTAGGCAAAGCCTCAGACAACATTGTGCTGCGGACTCAGGTCGATATCTGACATAGACAAGTAGCTGAATTACTGCTGCCGAACCTATCCCGGTAGCTTCAGTTTCAAATTCTTAACAGCGCAACGGCTGATTTTTTCAAGCCGTTGCGTTGTTTTTTTGCGAATTATGATTAACTTTGCAGATAGGTTCAGGAAGATTCATGCTTATATCTGTCCTCTGAGCCTTGTTTATTGCAACTTTGAGAATTATTTACCATTAAATAACAAATCCATGAGCAAACCTTATGTAGTCGGTATCGACATAGGCGGCACCAACACCGTTTTCGGTATCGTCGACGCACGTGGCGTCGTCATCGCAAGTTCCTCGATCAAAACCCGTAAGCACAACACCATCGAGGCTTATCTCGACGAACTCCACACTGAACTCCTCAAGCTCGTCGAGGCCAACGACGCCATCGGTAAAATCCACGGTATCGGCATCGGCGCTCCCAACGCCAACTATTACACCGGCACCATCGAATCCGGCGTAAATCTCCCCTGGCCTACCCCCATACCTCTGGCTCAGCTCGTTAGCGAGAAATTCGGTATCCCCGTTTCCATCACCAACGACGCCAACGCCGCCGCCATCGGCGAGATGACCTACGGCGCAGCCCGTGGTCTGAAGGATTTCATCATGATTACCCTCGGCACCGGCGTCGGTTCCGGTATCGTTATCAATGGTCAGCTCGTTTACGGCCATGATGGTTTTGCCGGCGAACTCGGCCATGTGATCATGAAGCGCAATAACGGACGTCTCTGCGGCTGCGGCCGCTGCGGCTGTCTGGAGACCTACTGCTCCGCCACCGGCGTTGCCCGTACGGCCCGCGAATTCCTCGAAGCCCGCGCCAACGAGCCCTCGCTGCTCCGCAATATGCCCATCGAGGATATCACCTCGAAGGATGTTTACGATGCAGCCATCGCCGGCGACAAGCTGGCTAAGGATGTATTTGAATTCACCGGCGACATCCTCGGCTCTGCTCTCGCAGACTTCACCGTCTTCTCCGCTCCCGAAGCATTCATCCTGTTCGGCGGTCTGGCCAAGAGCGGCGAACTGCTGATGCGTCCCCTCCGCGAGTCGATGGAGAGGAACATGCTCCCCCTCTGGCGCGGCAAAGTGAAAGTGCTTCTGTCGGAACTGAAGGAAGCCGACGCCGCCGTGCTCGGCGCCTCCGCCCTCGGTTGGGAAGCCAAGGCCCAGCCCGTTGTCCCCTCGGCAGTCCCCGTGACCCCCACCGTCGCCCCCGCC
>CABUTS010000080.1 GCA_902494515.1 uncultured Muribaculaceae bacterium
GGCGACTGCCGCCACGCCGAATATAGTTGTCAGAATAATGTTTCGCATGAAAGTTCGTGTGAATTAGTACAGCGGATTCTGCTTGATGGCGGATTTGGATTCGTTGATGAAGTCGGCGGGGATAGGCATGCGGTTGTGGCTGTCGTCGACATTGAAGTAACCGCGCCCCTCGTCGGTGTTGATTTTGCTGATACGCTTGTTAGCATATTCCACATACTTGCCGAAGCGGATGAGGTCCTGACGGCGGAGACCCTCGAAGTAGAATTCGTGGCCGCGCTCAGTCAGCAGTGCTTCGAGGAAAGCGTCGGCGCTTCCGGTTGCTGAGGCGTCGAGGTCGGCAAGCCCGGCGCGGGAGCGTACACGGTTCACCAGTTCGATGGCCTCCTGACTGACTGCGCCGGTGTTGCGCACGGTCAGCTCAGCCAGCGACAGCAGCACATCGGAGTAGCGATAGATAACCAGGTCGATGCCGCTCTTTGCGTCGGTCATGTCGGGGTCCTTGCCATATTTCAGGGCCACGGCGCCGTATTTCATGTCGCTGCGGGAGATCACCTTGCCACTGGTGTTGGTGTAGGATGTGTAAACCTGACCGAGACGCTTGTCGCCGGGTTCGTAGGTGTCGTAGAAATCCCATGCCATCACATATCCGCCCCAGCCGGTAGACTTTTCGGTCCAGACCATATCGGTGGGGAGCACCTCGGCGGTGAAGTAGTTGCAGGCGCTGCTGAGACTCAGGTTGCAGGGAATCTGAAGGATGATTCCGTTGTTGCCGATACCCTCCTGGGAGAACACATAGTTGTAGTCGCTCTGGAGAGTGTAACGGCCCTCCATCGCGTAGAGGTCGCGGGCAATTTTCTCGGCCTTGTCGAACTGGCCGCGGATCATGTAGTATTTCATCAGGACCATACGGGCGGGACCTTTGGCCATGTCGCCGCGGCGCTCCGGCATTTCGGGAAGCAGTTCGATGGCGGTCAGCAGGTCCTCTTCCATCATGGCGTCGTATTCCTCATCAGTCAGACGGGGGAGGTAAACGAAGGTTTCGGGATCGTCGAGGATATCATCGCCGGCTACGGGCACCGGGCCGAACATGTCGTAGAGGAAGAGACCCATCCAGCCGCGCAGGGCATGAGCCTGACCGAGATATTTGTTTTTCACCGAAGCCTCCACGGGGCTGGCCTCGATGCGACGGATGGTGTTTCGAGCCTGCGACAGGTAGTTGTAGTGGTCGAAGAGGTTCCAGAAGTTGTTCTGGACGGTGCCGGTTGTCCCGGTCCACTGGTGGAAGAAGTATTCATCGGACTCCCAGCCCCAGTTGCACCACATGGCGTCGGTAGTGAGGTCCGAGACGGTCTGATAGCCGTTGTAGTCGGGGCAGTAGACGCCGTTCCAGTCGCCGGTGTTGAACTCGTAGTGGAGAGCGTCGACGGCGAGTTTGAGGTCGGTTTCGGTCTTGAAGAAATTGTCGGGGGAGATTTCGGTGAAATCCTCGCGCTCAAGATCCATACAGGACGCCATGCCGAAGGCCACGGCCAGGGAGATAAGGATGCTGTATTTGAGTTTCATTGTAATCAAATTTAAAGGTTAGAACTTGAGGTCGAGGCCGACGGCAACCTGGAAGTTGTTGGGGTAAGCGCCGATGCCATTGCCGGTTTCGGGGTCCATCCCCTTGTAAGGTGTGATTACGCCGATGTTGCGGACAGCGCCGTAGACGCGCAGGGTATTGATTTTGTCCTTGAACCAGCGGGTGGGGAAAGTGTAGCCCACGGAAATGTTGTCGATACGCAGATACCAGGCGTTCTCGTAGAAGAAGTCGCTGTCCGAAGGGTCGAAACCACTCTTTGCCTCAGCCACGCCGGGCATGTCGCCGTTGGGGTTGGAAGGACGCCAGCGGTTCATGACGTCGGTCAGGGCGTTCACGCCATAGGTGATATCCTCGATACCGTAGACACTCTGGAGCTTCACGTCGTTGATCTTGCGGCCGCGGAGCGAACCATAGATGTAGATGTTGGCGTCCCAGTTCTTCCAGGTGAAGGTGTTGTTGATCGAGAAGGGAATCGGGGTGGAGTTGTAGAGCACCACATAGTCGGCTTCGTCAAGCAACCCGTCGGGGGTCCCGGAGAGGAGATAACGGCCGTCGCTGTCGCGCATGCGCTCGCCGTTCTCATCGAGCTGATAACCGTTGACGTCGAGATAGTTGATGGCGCCGGCGCCCGAGCTGGGAAGATGGGCGAGGTTCTGGCCCTGCTGCACCAGACCATTGGTCTGCCAGCCGTAGATGTCGCCCCAGTCCTGTTCCATGGGCTGATAGGCCGCGGGGATGAAGTCCGGGTCGCGGCTGATGGTCTTGTTGCGGTAGAACGAGATGTTCAGGTCGGTCGACCATGTGAAGTCGCGGTTGGTGATGTTCACCGAGTGGATGCCGATGTCGACACCGCGGCTGCGGTATTTCTCCTTGGAGTTGTAGTCGATTTCGGTCAGTTCATGGTAGCTCATGAGCTGCTTGGTGAGAATCACATCGCTGCGTGTGCGCTGGTAGGCGTCGATGTTGAGCTGCAGGCGGTTGTTGAAGAAGCCGGCGTCGAGGCCGATGTTGATGTCGGTGAGGGTCTCCCACTTCAGGTTGGGGTTGCCGAGCTTCGACATTGTCACGCCGTTGACGATGGTGCCGTTGGGAGCCCATGCGCCCTGCATGACGCCGTAGAAGGTGTTGATTCCGGTGAGGTTTCCGGCGTTACCTGTCTGGCCCCAGCCGCCGCGGAGCTTCAGGGCGGTGAGCCAAGTCTGGTCGCGCAGCCATGATTCCTCGTTCATCTTCCAGGCGGCGGAAACACCGGGGAAGGTACCCCACTGGTGTTCGCTCGAGAAGTTCGAGGAGCCGTCGATGCGGAGCAGGGCGGTCAGGATGTAGCGGTCCATGAAGGTGTAGTTCACACGGCCGATCCATGAGGCCATCTCGGAGGAACCGCGGTAGGAGCTGATGGTGGGCTTCTCCTGCTGCGAGGAACCGATGTTGTTCATCAGGGGATTGTCGAAGGGGAAATCCTGGGCTATGATGCCCATGCCGTCCCAGCTCTGCTTCTTGTATTCCCAGCCGGCCATTACGCCGATGTCGTGCAGGCCGAAAGTCTTGTTGAAGTTGGCGATGATGTTCACGAGGTTCATCTGGGCGTTGGCGTTCTGCTTTGAAGCCTCGCCGTTCATCGAGAAACCGTGCTTGGTTGTAGTCGGGGTGTACTGGTCGGCCTGTGTCCAGTTGATGTCCACGCCACCGGTGGCGCGGAGGGTCAGGAACGACCAGGGCTTGTATTCGAGATAACCGCTGACATAGAGGCTGCGGGAGGTGGTCTTGTCGTAGATGTCGAGGAGCGACACGGGGTTGGGATAGATGTCGCGGATGGGGTTGACCGAGAACTTGCCGTCCTGGTCATAGACGGGGACGGTCGGGATGAAGGTCATGGCGGAGTAGAGAACGGCGGATTTCTCCTGACGGGCGTCGCCGGTGGGGACGTCATTGTATTTCAGCTGGGTGAAGGAGGAGTTGATGCCCCCCTTGAAGTTCTTGCAGAAATCCTGGTCGACGTTCAGACGGCCGGTGATACGGTTCATGGAGTTGTTCTTCACCAGACCCTGATGGTCGTAGACGCTCAGGGAGAAGAGGGTGCGGGTGGAGGCTCCGCCGGCCGAAATCGAGAGGTTGTGCTCGTTGACGACACCGGTGCGGGTGACTTCGTCCATCCAGTCGGTACCCTTGCCTGCGAAGTTCGCGATCTGGGCCGGCGAGAACTTCTTCTCGTCGCCGCGTCCGAGTTCCTCGAAGACCTCGTTCTGGGTCTGCATGAACTGGCGGGCGTCCATGAAGTCGGGAGCGTCCTTGATGCGTGAGAAAGCCACGGAGCCGGAGTAGCTGATTTCGGGCTTCCCCTCCTTGCCGCGCTTGGTGGTGATGAGGATTACACCGCCCGAGGCGTCGGAGCCGTAGATGGCGGCTGCCGAGGCATCCTTCAGGATATCAATGCTCTCGATGTCGTTGGGGTTCAGGTTGATCAGGCCGGAGTCATCCTTGGCGGCGCCGCCGTAGATGGTGCCGGAGGAAACCTTGGAGTGGGGAGCCTGCGGCACGCCGTCGATCACAATCAGGGGCTACTCGCCTGAGAGACCGCCGCGGATTGAGATGTTCATCTGGCCGCCGGGCGAGGCGGTGGAGGAGGTGATGTTCATGCCGGCGGCACGGCCGCGGAGCATTTCGCCGACCGAGGCGTTACCGGCTGTGGGGAGGTCGTCGGCCTTGACCGAGGCGACAGCACCCGAGAGGTTGGACTTCTTCATCGAGCCGTAACCTACGACCACGACTTCGTCGAGCACTTCGCTGTTCTCTTTCATCACGAAGGTCATCGACGCGGCGGCGGGCTGCTCCTGGTCGTTGTAGCCGACGTAGCTTACCTTGACCTTGGCCCCTTCCTCGACGTTGCGGAGGGTGAAGTTGCCGTCGATGTCGGTTGCGATGGCGTTGGTGGTGCCGACAACCATTACCGATGCTCCGATCAGGGGCTCGCCGGTCTCGTCGGTGACATTGCCGTTCACCGTGATGGTGGCGGCGACAGCCGAGAATGTTGCGAGCAACATCAGGGCGAAGGTTGCCAGACAACGGTTGATATATTTTTTCATCATTGGTATCGTTTAAGGTTAGTCAATCTTTTTAATCGTAGCCCAGGGGAGACAGGTGTCGAAGGTTACGAGCGCGTTGCCGGAATAGTCGCTGTGGAAAATCACGCAGGAGCCGGAAGCTGACTCGAACCACCACTTGCCCTCGTTGTCGGCGCGGAATACGTGGGCCCAGTCGGGGGAGTAGAAGTAATACTGCTTGTCGCCGGTGTAACCGTCGGCCAGAGCGGTCTGCCAGGTGTAACGGTAGCCGTCGCGGGTCATATCCTCCTCGGGGAGACCCCAGTCGCCGAAGGTGAAGCCGGTGCCGCTGCAGCGGAGGACGTCGGTGTAGGGGGTGGCGTCGGGTTCGTAAGCCCAGATACTGTAGGAGTGGTCCTGAAGGTCAATCCAGATGCCGTAGTAACCGGCTTTGGCTATGGTTACGGGGACAACGTAGCCGTTGTTGTTCATCAGCTTGGAAGAAACATACGGCGAGACACCGTAGAGGTCGCCGTCGAGCGAGCGCTCGGGGGTGAAGTACAGTTTGAAGTTGTCGGTGGAGGCGTAGAACTTACCCTGATACTGATATTCGCCCTGACGGTCCATCCATACGTAGTAGCCGTCGACATAGTCGTCGGGACTCTCGGAGGCGTTGCAGAGATACATGCCGGCGTAATCCTGGATGGGATTCTCGGTTTCGGCGATCATTACCATGACTTCGACGTTCTTCACGGTCTTGTTGCCGGAAGCGTCAGCGACCGTAACGGCGACGGGGTAGGTGCCGGGAGTGGTGAACTCGAAGGATTTCTCCACGGAGGCGGCGGTGCCGCTGAGCTCGAAGGTCTCGGTGAGCGAGAGCGAGGGGATGGCGACGACGGCGCGCTTGCCGTGGTCGAAGACGGCGTTGATGTCGGGGGGAAACACCGAGCGGTAGTGGTCGTTGACAGCCACCGCTGGATTGGCCCACCAGAGGAAGGTCTGCGGCACGTCGGTGCGATTGTAGAGCACACCCTTGATTTCGAGGTAAGCGCAGCCGGGACGCAGGGTGAATCCGGCCATACCCTTCTGGTGGAACATACGCTCCATCTCGCTGACCCAGACGGTCACTGAGCCGTCGACATTCTCCTCGATGGTGCAGTCGACGGGCATGTAGGTCGAGGGGCGGTGGTGCTGAGGCCAGTTGAACTCGATGCCGCCGGAAATCCAGGGGCCGGCCAGACCGACCAGCGCGGGCTTGATGACATGGTTATAGTATACGAAGTGGCGCTGACGGATTTTGTCGTAGGCCATCTGAATGCGGCCGCCGAGCTCGGGGAGCACCATCACTTTGATGTATTCGTTTTCGATGAAAACGGCGTGCCATTCGTGGTCGGTTTTCTCGTTGGAGATTGACTCGATGACGGGATAGGGGTAGACTACGCCGCTTGAGCCCTGATATACTCGTTTTTCAAGGAAGATAGGATTCTTTTCAGGCTGTCCGACCTCGTAGGTGGGGATGACAACCTTCTCTTTCCAGGCTTTAACCATTGTTTCGGTGATATTGGATGCCGGCAGCCACGGGAATCAGCCGCCGGCTTGGATTTGTAGATTATTTTTCTTTGATTAGTTCTTTTTCAAGTTGTTCGAGGCTCTTACCCTTGGTTTCGGGGAGCTTGGCGGCGAAGAAGGCGAAGCCGGCGGCGCAGATCAAGGCATAGATCCAGAAGGTGCCGTAGCTGCCGAGCGAGGAGTTGAGCAGCGGGAAGCTGTAGGTAAGGGTGAAGGAACCGACCCACAGGGCGAAGGTGCATGTCGCCACAGCAATGGCGCGCACGCGGTTCGGGAAGATTTCGGCGATCAGCACCCAGGTGACGGGGCCGAGGGTCATGGCGTAGCAGGCGATGGCGGCCACCACCAGGATGATCATGAAGAAACCGGTGACGTGCATCCAGTAGCAGGTGCCGAGGATGGCGTAGATGACCGCGAGACCTCCGGCGCCGAGGAGCATCAGCTTCTTGCGGCCGAGTTTGTCGACGGAGTAAATCGCTACGAATGTGAAGATTACGTTGGTGATACCGGTCAGCACGATGTTGAAGAGCATTGCGCCGAGGTCATATCCGGCGTCGGAGAAAATCTCCTGGGCGTAGTTGAAGATTACGTTCGTGCCGCACCACTGCTGGAACACGGCGATGACGACGCCGATCAGGAGCACCAGGTGGAAGGGCTTGCTGAACAGCACCCGCAGGCCACCCTTTTCGGTTTTGGCTTCCTGAGCTTCAGCCTTGGCGACGGCGGAGTACTCGGCGTTGGCGTATCCGGCGCCGCCGATGCGGGTCAGAATCCTGATTGCCTGCTCTTTGCGTCCTTTCAGCGCCAGCCAGCGCGGGCTTTCGGGGATGAAGACAACTAATAGCATGAAGGCTGCGGCGGGGAAGGCTGCGGACCAGAACATCCAGCGCCATCCCATCAGTACGTTCCAGGAGTTGGCCGGGGGTTCGTTCAGACCTGCGGGAATCGGCTCGGCGATGAGGTAGTTGACAATCTGGGCGCCGAGGATACCGAGCACGATGGTCAGCTGGTTGAGCGACACGAGTTTGCCGCGGATATGGCTCGGCGCGATTTCGGCGATGTACATCGGCGAGAGACCGGAGGCGATGCCGATTGCGATTCCCCCGACGAAGCGGGCGCAGAGGAACCAGCTGAAGGCGTTGAAGGCACCGGTGGCGTAGGCTGACACAAGGAAGATGAAGGCTGCCAGGAGCAGCAGCGGCTTGCGCCCCAGACGGTCGGCGAGGCTGCCCGACACCATGGCGCCGACTAAGCAGCCGGCCAGAGCGATGCTCATGGCAAGCCCCTGGCTTTCGGGCGAATCGGCGATGCCGAAGAAGACCTCGTAGAACGGCTTTGCGCCGCCGATCACCACCCAGTCGTAGCCGAAGAGCAGTCCGCCCATCGCCGACACCAGACAGATGAAATAGATGAATCCGTTATTGAAATTTTTCATTGATATTGATTGATTTATCGGAGGAATTCAGAGGAAACCCCTGAGAGGAATGGACGATGCAAAATTACAACCATCTACACCCCTAAAAAATAGACATTAAAATAATAAAGATGGACAATTTTGTTATTCCCTGTGTAAATAGATCTTTTTTTCGGAATTATTCCCTAACTTTGCGGAAAACCATGAAACAATATGAGGAAGAAGGACGGATTCAGAGGCGAGCGAAGCCTGGTGTTGCCGCAGGCGGTGACTAAACTTATCGAGGAGGATCCGGTAGTGTCGTCGCTATACATCACTGACATAGGTTTTTACCCCAGGGCGCAGTATCACTACCGCAAGCGCGGGGAGCCGATACGCGAGTATGTGTTCATATATTGTGTCGAGGGTAGCGGATGGTATCGTGTCGGTGACAGAAAGTTCAGCATCCGCCAGGACCAATATTGCATCCTCCCCGCCGGACACCCCCCACGAATACGGCGCCGACGAGGATAATCCATGGTCAATCTACTGGATTCATTTCGGCGGCCCGCTGGCAAAGTTCTATGCCACCGACTGCTCCGGTCCGCTCGACATCCCCCTCAACGCCAGTTCGCGAATCAGCGACCGCCTGAGCCTCTTCGACGAAATCTTCCGCACGCTCAACGCCTCATATTCCATCGAAAACATCCGTTATGCGATGGTTTCCTTCCACCATTTCCTGGCCACGCTGCGCTACATCCACCAATACCGCCTTGCCGAAAACCATACCGAAACAAGCAGCCCCGTGCAGCTCGCCGTCCATTACTTCGAGGAAAACATCGAACGGCGCATAAGCCTCGATGACGTCTGCCATTTCGTCGGCCTGTCAGCCTCGCGCCTCTCGGCACTCTTCAAAGCGAAAATCGGCTACAGCCCCCTGAACTACTTCATGCTGCTGAAAATCAAGAAGGCCTGCACCTTCCTCGACGAAACCGACATGAAAATCAACCAGATAAGCCTTAACCTCGGCTTCGACGACCCCTACTACTTCTCGCGCCTCTTCACTAAAACCATGGGCCTCTCCCCTCGCGCCTACCGCTTCCGTCCCCACGCCTGATCCCCGTTCATCTCCCGGGATGCTCCGGGAGGTGCTCACCGTCATCCGCCGCGAGCTGCCCGGGGGAAAATAGACGTCAGCGACTGAGATAATCGAGGAGCTGGGATTTAATCTGGGTCATGCCGAGGCGCGAAGGGTGCCCCGAGATTTTGTGGATATCGTGGAGCTCGATGTATTCGACATTCAGACGGGTGCAGATCTCCTTGATAGAGCCGGTGATTTCAGGCTTGAGTTCTGAGTTGATGATGAATATGATTCGGGTTCCGGGGAGACGGTTCCCGGCCTCGGTGAGGAGCTCGCAGAGGGCCGGACGGAATTCATAGAGACTGCCCGGATTGTTGCCGACAGGGTATTTGTAGTTGTTGAGAACCAGGGCCAGAGAGTCAGGGCCGATGGTGTTGTCGGCGACCTGGGCTGGAAATTCACCGATGGGACTGTTGGCCCAGCTGTCATTGGTGGCGCCGAAAATCAGCAGAATGTCGGGCGAACCTACGCGCGGCAGACGGGTGATGAACGAACGTTTGCGGTAGTCATCGCCGTTATATCCTGTGTAGCAGATAGTTGCACCGCTATAGCTGTCATTGACCCCCAGCTTGTAACCACCCTCGGAGATGAGTTGCCACCACCATGTCTGGCGCACGTCGGAGACATCGGTGCGCTCTTTCGGCGGATTCGGGAAATACCACACCTCGTTCCCCTCGGGGATATACCCCTGAAATGTTGAGTAAGAATCTCCGAGAATCGAAATCACGGGTTTGGCGGCAGGCTGATTCTTACCCTCATTTCTGGCTTCAGCCCCGGCTGTCAGCAGCGAAACCGCAGCAGCCATCGCAAAGCATACAGCAAACAGACGACGTAACATAACAAAAAATTTAGCGGTGGAAAATTTACCGCTAAGTTACAAATAATTTTCGGAATTCCGTATAAAGATGCAGCCTTTTTCAGCCTTTCAGCAGTTCCGGCAATGGCGCTGTCCCGATTTTGTTCCGATTTTGTCCCGGTTTTGTTCCGATTTTGTTCAGGCTGGAATTAAAAAAAATGCTTGTAAGTCGGTGACTTACAAGCATTTTACCCTTAAAGGGTCGGGGTGAGAAGACTCGAACTTCCGACCTCCACGTCCCGAACGTGGCGCGCTAACCAACTGTGCTACACCCCGAGGTGCCTGCGATGGAAGCTGTCTGGCCCGGTGGATGGCAATCCGGCGACCCGATGGCGGGTGAGCCGGTGATCCGCGGGGCGGCTGAGGGGCTTCCGGCCGACGGCTCCTTACATCGGAAGGAGGGTTTCGGCTGTTGGGCTTGCAAAGGTAAGTATTTTTTGCGAAATAAGATGGGTTTTCCCGGAATTTTTTTCGCGGAGGGGAGTTTTTTTATTCTTTTTCGGGCTTTTCGGGACCTTTGTGGGTTTCTTTGACGGCGGCGGTGGGGGAGAGGGGGCGTTTTTCAGCGGAATCCGCGGGAGTGGAGCCGGCGGTGGTGTCCTTGTCGGCGGGGGCTTCAGCGGAGTTTTTCCCGGCTGCTTCGCGGAGGACGGCGTGGCGGTGGCGCAGGGCGTAGTAGCTGATGAGGAGGCCGATTACGCCGAAGATTGTGAAGCCTATGCCGGTGAGGAGCAGCATCGGTTTTTCGTTGGCTTCCCCTTTGAAGATGTCGGCGGTCATGATTACGACTCCGCCTACGACCAGGAGGATGGGGGCGAGGATGAGCCATGTGGGGTATAGGGTGGCGCGGTTGCGGCGGAGCATGAGGTCGATCTGATAGCTGCCGCAGACGAGGAGTATGGCGCCGAATAGGTAGCAGAGGAGCCCGCGGAAGACGTCGGGGATGGCGAAGATTACAATGCCCATGGCCACGGCGCCGATGCCGCAGATTGCGGTGAGGAGGTTCATGACTGTGGCGCTGCGCGAGGGCTGTTCTTTGCGGCGGGCGATGAGGCTGAGCAGGAGCACGAGGCCGGGGAGCAGGAAGGCCAGGGCGCCGATAGCGAGGACCACGGAGCCTACCGCGCGCTGGTCGCAGAGGTAGATGAGGGCCAGACCGAGGATGGCCATGAAGATCGAGAGGAAGATGTTTCCGCCTTGTCGGGGGGTGTCTGTGAGCTGCTCCTGGAGCTGCTTTGAGGCGGTGGGGGCTTTTTTGATATCCTTCATGACTGGGGTTTTAAATGCCGAATAAATAGCTTGAAACGGGGAAGCCGGGAGCCGAGGCCCCGCCGGGCCGGATCTGGGGGGACTGTGGGGCGAGCCTGCGGCTCGTCCTTAA
>CABUTS010000081.1 GCA_902494515.1 uncultured Muribaculaceae bacterium
TACTTTGTGACAAGAGTGGAGGGGACTTCGACGATGCTGACTGCCGGGACTTTCAGGCGCGCTTCGAGGTAACGCTCAAGTTCGACACGGGTAGATGGACTCAGACCACGGCTGGAGTTTACCATAGCTATACGCAGGGTGTCGAGAGCTCCGGTCTGCGGGTCGGCGAACACGGTGCGGGTGATTGCAATCTGGCGTATATTGGGGAAGACGACTTTCAGTTCGGAGGTCAGATAGACAGCCGCAGCGTTGGTGGCGCGATAGTCGTCGAGCTGCAGCTTGAGCGAATCGATGGTTGCCTGTTTATTGGCCAGTGCGGTTTGCGAGACCATATAAAGATCCTGCACCGATGTGTTTTCCATGTCGGTGTTCAGTTCGTTACTGCCCTGAATAATCTTCAGCGTGGTGCCTTCGAGGTTGTAGTAATGCAGGCGTGAGGTGAGCGCAACGTTCAGTGAGTCCTGCGGCATCAGCTGACCGATGAGGGTGATGGTGATCTCCTTGTCACGGCCGCCGTTCCACTTCTCGGTGGTGCTCAGCACATGGGTGTTGGGCCAGTCGCATTCGGTGCTGACGAACTTGCTGACGTTGATGTCGAAACGGCTCTGGCGGAGCATGTTGTATGTCAGATAGATGCTCGGGAGCAGGGTGACGATTGCCAGCGAGTAGACCAGCCGCTGCACCTTGGCGGCGCGAATCGGGTCGACAGTCTGGACCGGTTTGAACTTGAACAGCTTGACGCCGATAAAGGTAGCCAGACAGATGAAGATAGAGTTGATCAGGAACAGGTAGGTTGCCCCGAGGAAATATTGCAGCTGCAGGGTGGCGATACCGTAGCCTGCCGTACAGAGCGGGGGCATAAGGGCTGTTGCGATAGCCACCCCGGGGATTACGTTACCCTTGTTCTTACTGCAGATTCCCACGATTCCGGCGCCGCCGCCGAAAAGTCCGATCAGCACGTCGTAGATGGTAGGGGAGGTGCGCGCAAGCAGTTCGCTGTGACCTTCGGCAACCGGGGAGATCAGGAAGTACAGACATGACGTCAGCACCGAAAACAGTGCCGCGATAATCAGGTTACGGCAGCTGCGCTTCACCAGGTCGAAATCCATCACTCCGATGCCGAGCCCGATACCGATGATAGGACCCATAAGGGGCGAAATCAGCATGGCGCCGATAATCACCGCCGTGGAGTTGGTGTTCAGCCCGAGCGATGCGACGAATATGGCCAGAATCAGGATTATCAGATTCGTGCCGCGGAACGAAACTCCCTCGCGGATCGAGGCTTCGGCATCCTGCTGAGATATGATATAAGGAGTCAGCGAAAAATAGTTGCCGGCGAGAGTCTTGACTTTATTCAGGAAATTATTGTCGTGCATTGGGTGGGAAATGTTTATGGTCTAATCAATCAACAAAGTTAACATTAAAAAGTGTGAAAGCAATGTAAAAAAAAGGATATTTTTTGAAAACTTTTCCCCGACGGAAGCATTTACATAAGAAACAACGTTTCAACTTTTAAGTACAATCATACATCATGCCTTCCCGCAATCCGCTGACTCTCGACAAAGTAATGAGAATAATCGCCACGATTATCGGCATCGGGATTGCCGTGTGGCTGATCAACTACCTGCGCAACGTGCTGTTGCCCTTCTTTGCCGCCTGCCTGATAGCCTATATCCTCAACCCTATGGTGGAATTTCAGCTCAACAAGTTCCGGTTGCGCTACCGGGCGATTGCTGTTTTCCTGACAGTCATCGAAGCCACCGGAATCATCGCGTTCATCGGTTATCTGATGGTGCCTCTCGCAATCACTGAAATCGGGCAGCTCGACAAGATGATTGCTGACTCCGGGGAAGTCACCTCGCCGTTCATCCCCAGGCAAGTTCAGGACTATCTCCGCGCCATGGTCACCTCCGACAACCTCGCGGAGTTCATTTCCGGCTCGAAATTCGAGACACTGCTTTCCCGAAGTTCCTCGATGCTGACCGAGATTATCGACTATCTTTTGCACACGCTCGAGTGGCTGCTGATGTTCATCTACGCCATCTTCATAATGCTTGACTATCACCACCTTATGTGGTGCTTCAAAGTAGTTGTGCCGCCGAAATACCGCAGGATAACCTACCGCGTGGCCGATGACGTCAAGGACAGCATGAACCGCTATTTCCGCGGCCAGGTTGTCATCGCTATGTTCGCCGCAGT
This sequence comes from uncultured Muribaculaceae bacterium, assembly GCA_902494515.1. Classification (GTDB taxonomy): domain Bacteria; phylum Bacteroidota; class Bacteroidia; order Bacteroidales; family Muribaculaceae; genus UBA7173. The sequence goes on from CABUTS010000081.1 coordinate 2,200, forward strand.
TTTCTACAGTATAGGCTTCAAACTTGTCGGACTCCCTCTTGCCATCATTATCGGCGCGCTCGTAGGGGTGCTGTACCTGATACCTTATTTCCAGTATGTCACGCTGATTCCCGTTGCCGTGCTCTGCTACATGGACGCCATGACCGGCACGGTCAGCTTCTGGCCGATAATCGGCAAATGCCTGCTGGTCTACGTTGTCTCGCAATGTATCTGCGATTACATCCTGACCCCGAAGATCATGAAGAAAGCCCTCGGTCTGAACCCCGCCATCATCCTCCTTGCGCTCTCGGTGTGGGGGTCGCTCCTCGGAATCATCGGCATGATCATCGCCCTGCCGATGACCACCCTGCTCCTTGCCTACTACAAGGAATACATTCTCCACAACAACCTCAACGTTACTGTCGATTCAGGCACCAACCCGTAAGATCATTCACCAGCAACCCGTAAGTTTATTCACCCGGCAACAAGTCTATTATAAAAATTCAATTTCCGTCCGCGCCCCCCCAACAACATCAATTTTTTTAATTCTTTATCTTCTTTATATTCTTGTTTTGTATCCACTGTGCCATCCACTGTGCCATGCTTGTTCAGAACATATAGCCGACATTGACCATGAGGTTCGAGGAACCGAGCTCGTTGCGGAGCTTCACGAAGTCAGTGCCGTAGCTGATGCTTATCAGGAAGGAGTCGTAGTGGAATTTCAGACCGGCATGCCAGCCCATCTGGAAGCGGCGCAGGGCGTCTTCGCCGAGCTGTTTCCGGGAGAAGAGGTTGACATTGCCCGGGGTGAAGCCCGACATATCGCCGGGTAAATCCTGGTTGTGAGGAGTCGTGACGGCGGTTTTCCGGTTGCCGTAAAGCTGCACGCGGAAATCGAAACCTAACAGCGGACTCAGCCCAATATGTGGTGTTACCGGCACACGGTAGGACACATTTACGGGAAAAGTAACGTTGACAAATTTCCAGTGTTCATTGGCTGTCACCGCGTTATAGTTCTCGCTGCCGTGATATGTCTTATAGCGGAAAAAGTAACCCCATTGCATCCCTGTTCCGACATATAGCGGAACACTTTTGGAAACCAGGAAGTCGGCTGTATAATTCAATGTGAAACCGTTGAGGCTGAACGAATTGCTGTCGGCAGGGCGCATTTTCCACAAATCATAACCCGCGCCGACCGACTGAATCAGCTTCGGGGCATCAAGGACGGACCCATCCGCAGGATCGGCCATGGCAACCCCGGGTAATATCAATAACGCAGCTGCTGTAAGCAAATTCCGATACATCATTATCACTTTTTACGAATTTATTCAAATAATAAACGCCCGGGGCTCTCCGGCGGTTCGGGAATACTCCTAAAATTTGTAAGTCAAGTTGCTCGGATAGGATTTTCTGTTTTGTAGAGGTTTTGGCTTCAATACACCTTATATCAGCAAGTTTTCGTATCTTTGTAGACAATAGCTATAACCAATTTAATACCGCAAAACATGCCTCGAATTTCAGTGATTGTATTTCTTGCCCTGTGGTTGTCCGTAACCGGCGCCCGGGCACAGAAAGGGAGAGTGGAATGTAACGAAAAGGATAAGCAGGTGACGCTGTCGGTCTATGACGGGAAACTGATTTTGGGACTGGACTATGCGCAGGGAGGCCGCGTCAGCCGTCTGTGTGTCAACGGCCGTGACGTACTGGCCGGAACTGGAGCATTCACCGGCTTCAAAACCCGTGGAGGCACGTTTACTTCAATGACTCCGCAGGATGGGATGCAATTAAATGTGTCGGATAACGGGGTGACACTCTCGGGTATAACCTTCGGCGACAATGCTGTGAAAGCAGTTGAAACCTGGCAGTTCCGTGTGAAAGACGACAAGATAGTGTGGGACATCGACCGCACGTACAGCACCCTGGCCAAACTTGAGGAAACTTACTTCCCGCAATGGCATTTTGCCGATCTGTCGGTGTGGAAGGGGGGAATCCTTGACAATGGCGGCATGGTGTGGTGCAAATATCTGCGCAATCCCTACGACACCTACAGTGTGCACACCGGTGGTGTTACATTCTGGAATCCCGAGAACGGCGACGCTCTGCGCATCGCTTCCGATGCCGTGGAAGATCAGCTGGCCTCCAAGTTTACCCAGGGTAACGACCGTGAGTTTCTCTTCACTCAATGCGCCACACGCCAGGAACTGGAACAGCGCTACAATCTGGACCGGTTCGTCGGACAGCATACAGATCCCTTCGCTCCTTTCAATGTTGAAAAAGCTGAGAATGTTCACGTTACCTTAGAACTGAGCTATGTGGATTACAACCAGGAGTATTCCCGCGGAAACCTTCAGGGCATTGACGCTGACGCGGTACGAGAGCTGATGAACACCACCGGACGCTATGGTGTGGTCGATAACGGCATTGTCGGAGCCAACGGATGGACCTCCAACTGGAAGTGCCTTCACGAACCTTTCTTCTCGCTGATTGGCCTGGCCCTTAATGACAGCAACTATGTGCGCAACATGGCTTCCTCCCTTGACCGTGAGCGCGACTATGCTATACAGGAGGACGGACGTGTCTTGTCGCGCTGGCATAACGGCGACGAGGACCAGATGCCGGGCACCTATAATTACAAAACAGGGTACTACGAGGCTCGCTGGGGTTACACCATTGACTCTCAGACCGGGCATGTGCTCAACGTCGCCGACCTGTTCGACCTGAACGGGGATTTGGAATGGCTGCGCAGCCACAAGCAGGGGTGCGAACTTGCGCTTGACTGGCTTATTCGCAGGGATACCAACAACAACGGTATCTTTGAGATGATGAACGATGCCTGCACCGAGAATTTGTGCAGCGACTGGCTCGACATCGTGTGGGCCAGTTTTGAAAATGGCTTTGTGAACGCACAGCTCTATGGCGCATTGCGGAAGTGGAGCGAATGTGAGCGATTACTCGGTGATGAGGCGAAAGCCGACCGCTATGCAGCAGTGGCGTCACGTCTGAAGGAGAACTTCAACAAACCTGTTGACCAGGGAGGCTTCTGGTTGCCCGAAAAGAAACAGTTCATCTACTGGCGAGACAAGGACGGTTCCCCTCACGGTCAGAACCTTGTGACCCCGGTGAACTTTGCAGTCATAGCGTATGGCCTTTGCGATGACGAGGGCCGCATCTCACAAATACTTGATCAGATTGAGCAGCGCAGCGTGGCAGAGAATCTTTTCCACTGGCCATTGTGCTTCGATTCTTTCGAACGCGAGGAGGTGTCAGACGGAAACTGGCCTTTCCCGAAATATGAAAACGGCGACATCTTCCCCACCTGGGGTTACATGGGAATCCGGGCCTACACCCATTACAACAAGGACATCGCGCTTAAGTACATCCGCAACCTCCTGAAGCAGTACCGAATCGACGGGCTTTCGTCACAGCGCTACAACCGCGTCACCCAGAAGGGTGAGGGATCTGACATTCTGGCCGGTATCTGCACCAGCATCATTGGCTTGTACAGGGACATCTACGGCGTATGCCCAAAGTGGAACCGCATGGGTCTGGAACCCCATCTTTCCAAGGCTCTGAACGGCACCTGCTTTAACTATTCGCTCCGCGGCACTGACTACCGTATCAGTATCAGTGTCAATGACTATGAAATGCAGACCGAACGCTTCACAATCCGTTCGGCAGAAGCATTCGGAGCAGCGATGAATGATAATATGCTCTCGGTTTATCCTCACAACGAGGAACAGACCGTGCTGCACATCACTCGTGACGGGCTCCATCCGGTGAATATCGTGATGAAGAAATGCACCGATAAGGAACTCGCCTGGGAGTTCACTTCGCCCGACAATTATCGAATCGTGGTGGAGGGCCTTGATCCCCGACAAAGCTACAAAGCTGTGGCCGGTGGAAAGACGCAGCCCCTCGAAGTGAACGCCGATGGCATAGCCTCATTCACCAGCCCCGGCAAATCCCATGTGCGCGTGATAGCGTCAAGATAAACCTCATTATGAATACCATCTGAAGATGGTGTGTCATCCAATACCACTCAGCCTGGGATTGCTTCCGGGCTGATTTTGTATGGGTTAGTTCCATGCAGTTCCGTGTAAAAACAAACACGCGGCAAATGAAATTCTGGCAGATTTTCCGGTGGCTATGGGTTCAAAAACTCCGGAGAGGAGTGCACAAAAAAGTCTCCGGCCTGTTGGGAAGCCGGAGACTGTAGATAATAATACTTTGAATTTTGCAGAGGACTATCCGTTTGACATGAATCAGAACTTAAGAGAGTGGGGGAGGAATGAGCGCCCCCGGCGTCTGTCAATCCCGGATAGCCGGAGTTTTGAAACCGCAGACCTTCTGGAATTCAGCGAAGAAATCGTGCGACAGCGCTACGGAAATTCTGCACAGAAGTTCGGTGTCAATCGACCCCTTACGCAGGATCTTGTAGACATTGGTACGGTCGCAGCATATTTCCTGAGCTAACCAGGCAGCCGGGCGGCGTTGGCGACGAAGTTCGTTGCCGATGAGAGTACCGATGTGGACCTTAATGCCACAATCTTCGGTAAAAGTAGAAACATGAGTTGATTCCATGCCTAAACAGATAATGATGTTGTGGTAAAAAAGTTGTTCGGGATCCGAAAGGATTGGTCAGGATGTGATGCCGGCGGATGCCGGAATACAGTGAGACAGCCCCAACGGAATCTCGCTGCAAAAATAATATATTTTTGGAAAATTTCCAAGTCTTATATAATAAGGGTTGTAAATTTAAACCATTGTTAATAAAGTTTAAATTAACGCTTTACTCTTACAATTTATTGATTGTGTTGCCAAAAGGGCTTAAAAAAGTAGCAAAAATGTCAACATCCCACAATTATACTTTTGCAATTATATATCTGAGATTTTTTGCTTAAAAAATGTGAAAAATCTCCTTCTCCGGAATTCTGACCGGGGAAGGAGATACAGAGCTGTCACAATCCCAATACAATTGGAATTGTTTATATTTCAGTCTTGTTTAGTCGACCAGACCGCGCTGATGGAGCAGGGCGTCGGGCGAGGGTTTGTGACCGGCGAATGTCTCGTAGAGAACCATGGGGTCCTCGGAAGCGCCGCTGGAGAGGATCACCTTGATCTTACCGGCAAGTTCGGGATTGAAAGCGCCGTTCTCTTTGAAGAGCTGGTAGGCGTCGGCATCGAACACCTCGGCCCAGAGATATGTGTAATAGCCTGAGGCATATCCGTCGTCGCCGAAGATGTGCTTGAAGTAGGGGGAGCGATAGCGGAAGGTCAGTTCTGCGGGTATGCCGAGTTTGTCGGAAACGGATTTCTCGAAAGCGTCGACATCGAAGTCACCTTCGGGGTTGAAGCGGCCCCAGTTGAGGTCGAGCAGGGCGGCACCGGCGAGTTCGGTAGTCATGAAACCCATATTGTGTTTGCCGGCGGCATTGATTTTCTGAACGAGGGAGTCGGGAATCACCTCGCCGGTCTTATAGTGATGGGCGTAAACCTGAAGCATTTCGGGGTTGAAAGCCCAGTGTTCATGGAACTGCGAGGGGAATTCCACGAAGTCGCGGTCAACGGAGGTGCCGGACTGGCTCTTCAGGCGGGCGCGCGAGAGCATGCCGTGGAGGGCGTGGCCGAATTCATGGAACATGGTCTGCACGTCGTCGATGCTCAACAGGGCGGGAGCGTCGGCTGTGGGGGGAGCGAAGTTGCCTACATTATAAATGATAGGACGTTCAACGGTGCCGTCGGGGTTGACCCAGGAGGTCTTGAGTTCCTCCATCCATGCGCCCTGACGTTTGGTCGGACGGGTGAAGTAGTCGGTCATGAAGACAGCGAGGTGTTCGCCCTTCTCATCCTTGACGTCGTAAACCTTCACATCGGGGTGATACTTGGGAGCGTCAGGCATCTCTTCGAAGGTGAGGCCATACAGGCGGTTGGCCATTTCGAAGATACCCTTGCGGACGGAATCAACGGCGAAGTAGGGACGGATTTCGTTCTCGGCGAGGGCATAGTCGCGCTGGCGCACCTTGTCGGCGAAGTAATAGTAGTCCCAGGGAGCGATCTTGAAGTCGTTGCCGGCAGCGTCGCTGAGGGCCTGCATGGTGGCGACCTCCTGAGCGACCTTAGCCTTGGCGGGGACGAAAATCTTCATCAGCAGTTCCTCGGCAGCCTCGGGAGTCTTGGCCATCTTGTCGGCGGTCATGTAGGAAGCGAAGTCCTTGTAGCCGAGCAGGGCGGCCTTCTGGGCACGGGTCTTGACGATCTCCTTGATTACGGGACGGTTGTCGTTTTCGCCGGAGGTGGCGTTGGAGGTGTAGCCCTTCCACATCTTTTCGCGGAGGTCGCGGTTATCGGCATACTGCAGCACGGCCAGGCGGCTGGGAGCGTGGAGGGTGAACACCCACTTACCCTCTTTGCCGCGGGCTTTGGCCTCGGCGGCGGCATTGTCGATGGTCGACTGGGGGAGACCGGCGAGGTCCTCCTGCTTGTCAATCACGATTTCGAAGGCGTTGTTGGCAGCCAAAAGGTTCTTGTTGAACTTCAGGTAGAGGTCGGTGAGCGTGGCGTTCACCTTCTTGAGCTGAGCCTGCTTGTCGGCGTCGAGCAGGGCACCCTGACGCACGAAGGAGGTGTAGGTGTCGGTGATGGCGCGGCGCTCGTCGAGCGGTTGATTTACAGTGTCGATGTTGTTGTAGAGGGTCTGAACGCGCTTGAACAGACCTTCGTTCATCATCATCTCGTCGGAGAAGGCGGTGTACTGGGGGAGGAGTTTCTCGGTCAGAGCCTGGAACTGCTCGTCGGCGTCAGCTTCCGACAGGGCCATCATCACCGACATCACGCGTTCGAGTGTCGGGCTGAGGTTGTCGAGCGGAAGGATGGTGTTGTCGAAGGTCGGAGCCTCGGGATTGGCTACGATGGAGTCGATCGAAGCCTTGGCTTCCTCGATACCGATGTTGAAGGCCGGCTCGTAGTCGGCGAGTTCGATTTTGTCGAAGGGGGGAATGCCGTAGGGGGTGTCAAACGGTTTCAGGAAAGGATTTTCCTTTTCCGTCTTTCCGCACCCCGTGATAACGACGGCCCCGAAAGCTGCCATGCAGCACAGACCGAAAATGTTTGATTTCATGGGCTGGTGAATAATGAGGGTTTATAATTGAGATGAACTAATTCTTTGGAAGTAAACTATTTCTGGGATTGAATTATTTTTTGGGGAGATTATTTTGGGGAATTGGACTATTTCTTTTTCCAGAGAAAGGTGGCTTCCACGGGGTAATGGTCGGAGCGGCCGAAGTAGCTTTTGTGGTAACCGACAGCCTCCATGTCGCCTCGATATAATATGTGGTCGATATTGAAGAAGAAACGGTTGGCATGGTAGGTGATGGTCGGGCCGCAGCCGGCCATGGTGAAGGCGTCGTTGAACTCTTTCTGCGATAGTTCACGCATGGCGTAGCAGTCGTTGATGTCGTTGAAATCGCCGGCGACGATTACGTTTTCAACGCCGATCGAATCAATCTGGTGACGGATCAGCCGAGCCTGGTTGGCCCGGTGGCGGAAAGCGGCGGCGAGTTTGCCGAGAAGCTGTGTCTTGGCCTCCCTGATAGCCTTGCGTCCCCCTTCCCCCTTGATCAGGTCGCGGTAAAGTTCGCGGTCTTCCGGACTCAGGCCGATAGACTGCAGGTGAACGGACACCACAAGCGTGCGTCGTCCCTGAATGTCAGTGATGGCTCCTGTAAGGAAAAAAGTAGGGTCGCCGTTGTCGGGCATATCCACCGGATAGAGCGGATATTTCGACAGAATAGCAGCTCCGTCCATTCGGGTGCGGTGGGGATAACGGTCACAAATTGTCTGATACAGGTCGCGCGACAGCACCGGGAAGGTCGGGTTGTAAGCGAGGTAAAATTCCTGGAGACAGACTATGTCGGGGTCGCGGTCAAGCACATATTTCATTGTCTGGTTCCACCGCCCCTCCTTCGCCTCCTGTTTGACCATGGTGACATCTTTGGAGCTGTAGGGGGAGCGGAAATCGTTGAGTCCATAGACGTTGTACGACATGACGGTGAAGCTGCGGGCTTTCTCCTCGGCGTTCAGCTTTTTCGGGAAAAAGTTCATAGGGCAGAAGCTGAGGACCGGGCCGAGCGAGAGTATGAGCGACGCGCCGGTGATGATTGCCATAAGGCGGTTGAGGAACAGCTCCGTCACAAGCAGCACTACGGACAGGAACAGCCAGAGCGGAAAGGTCATGGCGATAATCGCAGGGATGGCGGTGTCGTCGGGGTTCACCATTCCGCCATAGCCTGAGACAATCAGCATCAGCGCCACAAAGACGCTGACGGCATACCAGCTGATCCGGGATATTTTCTTTAGTTTCTCTTTTTCCAAGTTTGTGTTATTTCTTTATTTCTTTGTGATACAGTATATTCGGAGCTGATGTATTGGAGGGCGCCGCAGATTCGGAACCCGCCGAGAGATTGAAGAGCGCAAGCTGCTCCTGACGGCTCAGCGATGCGTAGCCCGAGGAGGCTGCCTTGTCGAGCAGGCGACGCCGCTCGGTCATTTCGCGGGTCCGGCGGAGCGCCCGGCGGGTGAAAGCCCTGTCGGTCCGGCGGAGCCAAAGCCCGCAAGCTCCTCCTGCTATCATTCCGCCGAGATGGGCGGCCGTGGCGGCCGTGAATGTCCCGAACAGGGTCAGCAGTGCAA
>CABUTS010000082.1 GCA_902494515.1 uncultured Muribaculaceae bacterium
GCCCCCGCCGCTCCCGCCGCCCCCGTTGCTCCCACCCTGTAACTCCATTGTATAATAGGGCTAATGCATTCTGAAAGAATACTGAACTGGTGTTTTCATTGATTATGGAACGCTTTACAGCCTTATAATGCCTCTATTAGCGGCGCGTCTATTCGGCGCGCTGCTAATTTTCTGTTTAATCTTAAATAACCTTCACATTCCCATTTTATACCCCTATTTTTATGTCGCAAAGCGTTAAGATGTCGGTGAGACTTTGTGATTTTTTTGCAGGTTTCTTTTGTGAACGTTTTTTTCGCTCGGAAGGAAGAAATGGACTGAACCGCTGGGTGAATTGGTGGAGTTTGTTTTTGATTTCAACGGCGGTATTCATCGGGGTCCTTATCAGTAATGGAGGTCCGCTTTGGGAAGGAGATACCGAAAGCTACATTCGTGCAGCCACCGACCTCGCGCATGGGGAACTCAACCTGCTCCGAACTCCTGGATATCCTGCTCTGATTCTGCTTTTCAATACTTTGTTCGGTTCGGCCGGTCTGACGGTGCTCAGCATACTCCAGCAGTTACTCTTCCTGCTTTCTGTGATGATTCTCCGGCATATTTTGGGGATAACAGGAATCGGGCGCCGGACCTCGATACTGCTCACCGCTTTCTATCTGTTTCTTCCCGACTTCAAACTGTGGTTTGTGACCGCCATGATTTTGACTGAGTCGTTGTCGTTCTTCCTGTTCATGGTGCTGTCGTGGCTCTCAGTTCGTTCAATCATAAATCCGCGGTCACTCACTTTCGGGACGTCGTTGTGGATGGATTTTCTGATATTCCTGCTGATTGCAATCCGTCCTGGGAACATTTATCTGATAGCCCTTTATGCTATGATCTGGCTTTGCGTTTGTTTCTCGCGCAGATGGAAAACGCTTGCTGGGATTGCCGGACTGGCAGGTCTGCTTTTAGTTTCCGGAGCTGTGTGGAGTTACCGGTTGATGATAAAACAAAGGTTTGATTATGAGGGTATTACAATAGTCAGCTTCAACAACAACTATCACTTTGTAAGACAGTTCGGGCTTCTCAAGCCGGAGTATGTCGATAATCCTGAGCTTCGGCGAATTCTCGATGAATGTGGAGCATACAGCGATGCTGACAAAGGGAAGGATTTAATCTTTTATTGGGGAGATGTGTCTCGGGTCATAGAGATTGACCCCTGTTATGTGGAAATCAACCGCGTGGTGCAGAAAGCTATGTTTGCCGACCCGGCGGCAACTGCCGGGGCTCTCTTTTACCGTATGTTCCCGACGGAAACAACAATCGACCAGAGCACTGACCCTTGGTGGCGTAAAATAATTTCGGCCTTGTCGCCCAATATCAGTTTTACGGTGGTATTCATGCTCGTTTGCTTTGCAGTTATTATCGCTTTATGGATTCGGAGTCGCCGGTTCTCCTGGTTGATGTGGTATCTGTGGGGAATGACGGTGGCGTGCCAGCTGACTGCCGTCATTGGTGCGATGTCCGACTGGGGACGCCTTACGTTCGGCGTTTTCCCATTGATTTTACTGATGCTCGCCGAGTTTTGGGAACTCGCCAGACACGGCTATATGGACGCGAAATATCGCGCCCGCCGGGCATCTTCTTTAACCACCCCCTGACTGGAGAAATAGTTTTAAAATACATTTAAGAAAATAAAAAAGATGCGTCGAACTCGACGCATCTTTTTTATGTAATGGCACCTGCGGTGCCGAATCAGCTATTGCGGGATTAGCCCTTGACGGCGGCAACGCCGGGGAGGACTTTGCCTTCGATGGCTTCGAGGAGGGCGCCGCCACCGGTGGAGACGTAGCTAACCTGGTCGGCCAGACCGAACTTGTTGACGCAGGCTACGGAGTCGCCGCCGCCTACCAGCGAGAAGGCGCCGTTGTTGGTAGCTTCAACGATGGCTTCAGCGATAGCGCGGGAACCGGCGGTGAAGTTGTCGAATTCAAACACACCGGCGGGGCCATTCCAGAGGATGGTCTTGGCGGTCTTGATTACATCGGCGAAAGCCTTGCGGGTTTCGGGACCTGCATCGAGGCCTTCCCAGCCTTCGGGGATGTCCATAGCGGAGCATACCATGGTCTTGGCGTCGTTGCTGAAGCTGTCAGCTGCAATGCAGTCGGTGCCGAGCACGAGGTTCACGCCTTTCTCCTTGGCCATCTTGATGATGTCGCGGGCCAGGTCGAGCTTGTCGTCCTCGCAGATGGAGTTACCGATCTTGCCACCCTGAGCCTTGGCGAAGGTGTAGGTCATACCGCCGCAGAGGATGAGGTTGTCGACCTTGTCCATGAGGTTCTCGATGATGCCGATCTTGGTGGAAACCTTGGAGCCGCCCATGATGGCGGTGAAGGGACGCTTGATGTCGCTGAGGATCTTGTCAACGGCCTGTACTTCCTTCTCCATGAGGTAGCCGAGCATCTTGTCTTCGGGCTTGAAGTAGTCGGCGATTACGGCGGTGGAAGCGTGTTTGCGGTGAGCGGTGCCGAAAGCGTCGTTTACATATACGTCGGCGTATGAGGCGAGTTTCTTTGCGAATTCTTTCTGGCGTTCCTTCATCTCCTTCTTGGCAGCGTCGTAGGCGGGATCGGCCTTGTCGATGCCGACGGGCTTGCCCTCTTCTTCGGGGTAGAAGCGGAGGTTCTCGAGCAGGAGAACTTCGCCGGGCTGGAGGTTAGCGGCTGCCTCGGCAGCATCGGCGCAGTCGGGAGCGAACTTCACGTCGCGGCCGAGATACTTGGCAACAACGTCCTTGATCTGGGCCAGGGACATCTTGGGGTTGACTTTGCCTTTGGGCTTGCCCATGTGGGACATGATGATGAGGCTGCCGCCCTCTTCGAGGATTTTCTTCAGGGTGGGGAGGGCGCCGCGGATACGGGTGTCGTCAGTTACGTTGCCGTTTTCGTCCAGGGGCACATTGAAGTCAACGCGCACGATGGCCTTCTTGCCGGCAAATTTGTAATCGTCGATTTTCATAAGAAAGATTTATTTATGGTGTTGGTTTTAGGTATTTGGCGGATTCTGCCGCCCGAAATCCCGAGGGTTTCAGGCGATTGGTTTTCCAGCAACAAAATTAACTTTTTTTCCCGAAATTCGGAAACGTTTGCCGTTAAATTTTGCTATAAGTTGCGAGATAGCCTTTCATTTCGTCGGCTACAGCCTTTGCAGCTTTGGCGGCAGCTTCGGCGAAATCCTCCTCTTTCGATGCGTAAATGATTGCGCGGGAGGAGTTTACGAGCAGGCCGCAGTCGTCGATCATGCCGTTCTTGCAGACCTCCTCAAGGCTGCCCCCCTGAGCGCCGACGCCGGGGACAAGCAGGAAATTGTCGGGAGCGCAGACGCGGATGTCCTTGAACATGTCGCCGCGGGTGGCGCCGACCACGAACATCAGCTGTTCGGGAGTGGCCCATTTGCGCGATTCGCGGATTACCTTTTCGAAGAGACGCTCGCAGTTCTTATCCTCGAGAAGCTGGAAGTCCAGCGAGCCGGGGTTGGAGGTAAGTGCCAGCAGCACAACCCATTTCCCCTCGAAGCCGAGGAAGGGAGCCACGCTGTCGTGTCCCATGTAGGGGGCAACGGTCAGGCCGTCGGCACCCATGTCTTCGAAGAAAGCGCGTGCGTACATGGCTGAGGTGTTGCCGATGTCGCCGCGTTTGGCGTCGGCGATGACCATGTGCCGGGGATAGTTGTCGCGGATATAGGCGATGGTATCGGCCAGAGCGCGCCAGCCGGGGACGCCGACTGCCTCGTAGAAGGCGGTGTTGGGCTTGTAAGATACGCAGTAGGGGGCTGTGGCGTCGATGATGGCTTTGTTGAAGAGCATCAGGGCCTTGTAGGTGTCACCTTCGGCCGCTTTCAGAACAGATTCGGGAAGTTTCTTGATGTCGGAGTCGAGACCGACGCAGAGAAACGAGCGTTTCTCCCGGATATGTTCTACAATTTCCTTTCTTGTCATGATGTATTTAGTTAGAAAGATTTGGTTCTCGGGGTTGTATGCTGCTATACCGTTGTGGCGTATAGCTCGTTACAGCTGGGCCTCTTTGAGTTTCTCGGCGTTTTCGGCCACGATTAGGTGGTCGATGCAGTCCTGGATGTCGCCGTCGAGGAACGCCTGGAGATTGTAGATGGTGTAATTGATGCGGTGGTCGGTGATACGCCCCTGCGGGAAGTTGTAGGTGCGGATCTTTGCCGAGCGGTCGCCGGTGCTGACCAGTGTCTTGCGGCGCGAAGCTATGTCGTCGACATATTTCTGATGCTCGCGGTCATAGATGTAGGTGCGCAGGCGGCTGAGCGCGCGCTCCTTGTTTTTCGGCTGGTCGCGGGTTTCGGTACATTCGATGAGGATTTCATCGGTCTGGCCGGTCACGGGGTTGTGCCACATATAGCGCAGACGCACTCCGGATTCCACCTTGTTGACGTTCTGGCCGCCGGCGCCGCCGCTGCGGAAGGTTTCCCATTTGATTTCGCCTTCGTTGATTTCGACATCGAAGGCTTCGGCCTCGGGGAGCACGGCCACGGTTGCGGCGGAGGTGTGTACACGCCCCTGGGTTTCGGTGGCGGGAACGCGCTGCACGCGGTGGACGCCGCTCTCGTATTTCAGTGTGCCGTAGACATTGTCGCCGGTGACGGAGAAAACCACCTCCTTGAAGCCGCCGGCTGCCCCTTCGGAGAAGCTGGTGACGGCAACGCTCCATCCTTTCGACTCGCAGTAGCGGCAGTACATTTTGAACAGGTCGCCGGCAAACAGGGCTGCTTCGTCGCCCCCTGTTCCGCCGCGGATTTCGACGATGGCGTTCTTGGCATCCTCGGGGTCGGCGGGAATCAGTAGGATTTTGATCTCCTCCTCCAGAGCGGGGATGGCTGCCGTGGCCTCGTCGAGCTGTTGCCGGGCCATGTCGCGCATTTCGTCGTCCTTTTCGTTTTCAAGAATCTGATGGGCTTCCTCGATATTATCGAGCAGAGTGCGGTAACGGCGGGTGGCGCCAGTGAGTTTCTCAAGTTCCTTATATTCCTTATTCAGACGGACATAGCGCTGCATATCAGCGATAACCGCCGGGTCGGTAATCAGGGTCGATACCTCTTCAAAACGCGCCTCTATGCCGTCGAGGCGCGAAAGCAGGGAGTTTTCAGCCATTAATTATATGTATGGGTTGAAATTTTTTGCGAAGTTACAAAAAATAAGGGAAAATATAAGGTGGATTCTGAACATTTTTACCTACTTTTGTAAAAATTATGTTTACCGAACGTATCCCGAATGGAAATGCCTGCCTTTAATACCTTTCTGCACAGCTTGATATTCAGCGCATTAGCACTGCTCTGGCCGTTATCGGCCAGTGGCGCAGACCTGAGCGTCGGGAAACCGGGGATTGCTGCCGAAACCGACAGCACGGCAAAGTCTCCGGGCAGAAGCAAGGAGGTGCCACCCGTGGTTCACAGCCGGCAGGGCGACCGTTCGCCGGGAATCCCGGGCTCGCTCGTAATCGAGAACATCGGGAAAAAGCAGCAGTTCAACTGGTCCGACAAGGCTACACTCGACCGGGATATTTTTTCGCCGAAATCAGCGAATTATCATCCTTCGGGCAAAAAATATTACATCAATTCGCTCGAGGGTTGCAAGACGGTGGTTTACGACGCTGAAACTCACGCGAAATCAGTCGTCATACATCATAATTTTCCCTCCGGGCAAGGGGCTCTCTGGGCTGCTCCGTCGGAATTCTACCCTTTCACGCATTACGCCGACGGCGCTTCGCGGGCTTTCTCCGGCAAACCGGTGGAGGCTGCTTTTTCGCACGGCGGCCGTTATCTTTGGGTGCCATATTATCGCCGCACGTTCGACATCAACGCTCAGGACCCGTCGGCGGTGGCTGTCATCGACACCCGGTCGGACTCGATCGTCAGGATGTTCGAGACCGGTCCGTTGCCCAAAATGATTGCGGTAAGTCCTGACAGTCACTATGTTGCGATAACCCACTGGGGCGACAATACGGTCGGCCTCATAGACATCTCAGACAAGGATATGGCGCGCTGGCACCATCTGAAACCTCTGGTCGCCGGGTCGAAACTCAAACTCGATTTCCCGCTCGACAAGGAGATTGACCGCGACAAACATTCAGGCCTGAAACTGCGCGGCACGGTGTTTACTCCCGACGGCAAATATCTGCTGGTCAGCGCTATGGGTGGACCGCTGCAGGTATTTGACGTCAGCGCTATGGAGTGGCTCGGGTCGGTAAATTCGGCTTACGGCGTCCGCCATCTGGTGATAATCAACGGCCAACTGTACGGGTCGCAGAACATTGCCGGAACTGTTATCGGCATCCCTCTGGATTCCGTTACTGACGCCGCTGCCAGAGCCAGAGCCGCGGGAACCAAGGTGATAGCCGTCAAAGGCTGGCGCACATGCAAGGTCGGTGGTGGCGCCCGCACCCTCGAGCCGTCGCCCGACGGAAAATATCTGTTTGTGGCGTGCAACTCCGCCAGCAAGATGTGTGTGGTGGATGCCGCTAAGATGCAGATGGTCGACACCATCCGCGTTGACTCCTACCCTGTCGGGCTGGCAGTTTCTCCCCTCGGCGACCAGGTGCTCGTGACATCGCAGGGGCGCAATCACCATGGCGGCAACGCCGTGAATATCTTCAGAATCGAACGGCCCGACTATCATCCCGCTCCCCTTCCCGATTCTGATGAACCGGCTGATATTCAGGAGGATGCCGAGCCGTTGCCGGGAGAGCCGGAGGCGGTCGCCGACCCCGAATCGAAGTGGCCGTTTGCATTCTTGGTGATGGGCCTGACAGTCCTTTTGGGGGCGTTCGTCTGTGCCTTAATCTGGCAAAGTAACCGAAAAAAAAGAAAATGAATGACAGATAAAACAGTTCAAATCGAAATCCTCGGGCAGCTTTTCGCGCGGCATTTCGGCTTCTCCCCTTCCGAGGTGACCCCGATTGCCGGAGCAGGCTCGAACCGCCGATATTTTCTGCTGACCGGAACGCCCGAAGACCGGGCTGAAAAGAGAAAATGGCAGAGATTCGGCGGCGTTATAAAAGCCGTCGGAACCATTGGCGAAGTTCTGAAGGAAAATGAGGCGTTCATTTATCTTTCGCGGCATTTCCGTTCTATGGGAATCAGCTGTGTACCGGCGGTCTACGAGGTCTCGGAAGATGGGATGAGCTACCTGCAAAGCTACGCCGGCTCGAGGTCGGTCTTTGAAATTTATAGCTCATACCCGAAAAACGTAGAGGAAAGCACTGCTGGGAATCCGAAAACCGGAGTGGAAAGCACTGCCGGGAATGCCTGGATTCTCAGAGCAATTCAGCTCCTCCCTGAAATTCAGTTCAAGGGAGCTGAAGGTCTGGATTTTTCGAAGTGCTATCCGCAGCCTGAGATGGATTCAAGGATGGTCCGTTGGGATCTGAACTATTTCAAATACTGCTTTCTGAAATCATCCGGAATCCTGTTTGATGAAGTCCGGCTTCAGGATGAATTCGACCGGCTCGAATCAGAAGTCCTGAGGGATATGCCTGCCTGTAACACCTTCATGCTTCGCGATTTCCAGAGCCGGAATGTTATGGTGGAGGATGCCTATGGAGATTCGACTCATGGCGCCGACCCGGATTCCGGACTGACTGTCATAGACTTTCAGGGTGGACGCCGCGGTCCTGTGGGTTATGATGTGGCATCGTTGCTCTGGCAGTCGAAAGCCGACATCCCGGGCGACACGCGTAATATTGCCATTTCCGCCTATGCTGCCGCAGCTGAAAAAATCTGCCCGGAGTTTGATTATGGGCGGTTCCGCGAACAGCTCCCCCATCTGGTGCTGTTCCGCGTGTTGCAGACTCTCGGAGCCTACGGTTTCCGCGGGTGGGTGGAGAAGAAACCTCACTTCCTGGCGAGCATCGAGGCCGGAACCCGCAACCTCCGGAGCATCCTGACCGACCGGAATTGCGGAATCGACGGCGCGAAGCTCGGCGAGCGATATCCGGTTCTGCGTTCGATTGCTTTAAAGCTGGTCGAAAATATCGATGCTCAGCGGCAGGAACGGGCTGAGGAGGATGCTCTCGGCCTGACCGTGGAGGTCGGCAGTTTCTCATATAAAAAGGGGCTTCCGGAGGATCGTTCGGGCAACGGCGGTGGTTTTATTTTCGACTGCCGCGCCACCCACAACCCCGGTCGCTACGATGAATACAAGCAGCTCACCGGCCGCGATCCGGAGGTGATTGAATTCCTGGAGAATGATGGCGAAATCCTGAAGTTCCTGGACTCCTGCTACAAGCTCGTGGATGCCTCGGTCGAGCGGTATCTCGAGCGAGGTTTCACCCACCTTTCGGTATATTTCGGGTGCACAGGCGGACGGCACCGCTCGGTCTACAGCGCCGACGCCATGGCCCGTCACCTGCATGACAAATATGGTGTCCGCATCCGCCTCAATCACCGCGAGCGCGGCATCCGGGAAATCCTCGTAAAATGACAATTCAGATGAAAGGAATGATATTTGCTGCCGGACTCGGCACCCGCCTCAAACCCTTCACGCTGACCGTTCCGAAGGCCTTGGTCCCGCTGAACGGAGTGCCTATGCTGGAGCGCGTTATCCGCAGCATGGCGCCTGCCGGAATCCGCGATATTGTGGTGAATGTGCATCATTTCGCCCCTAAAATCGTGGAGTTTCTCCGGCGGAACGACAATTTCGGACTGAACATCGCGGTCAGCGACGAGTCGGATCTGCTGCTCGATACCGGCGGCGGTCTGCTCAAAGCGCGCCCGCTGCTCGACGATGGCTCCGGTGAACCTATCCTGCTTCATAACGCCGACATTTTCACTGACTTACCCCTCGGCGCGATGATTGAAGCTCACGAAACATCCGGCGCCGATGTCACCCTGTTGTGCGCCCATCGTGATTCCTCGCGGACACTGTATTTTCGCGACAATCACCTTTGCGGCTGGCAGAATCTCAAGACCGGCGAACTCAAGCCTGCGGGCTTCCGGCCCGACGAAACCGCGGACTCCTCCCCTTTCGGCGGCGTTCATATCGTCAGCCCGAAAATCTTCCCGCTACTCGAAAAATTCAACGAGAGATTGAAAAACGAAAGGTTGAAAGATGAAGTGTTGAAAAACGAGAGGATGAAAAGCGAAGGGTTGAATGAGGTCCCGGAAACGGAAGCGTTTGGCATCGTTCCGTTTTCAATTGTTCCGTTCTATTTAGCTGAAATTGAACAGCTTGACATTCAGCGGTTCCTTCTCCCCGACGATGCAAGGTGGTTCGATGTCGGTTCATCCGAAAAATTAGCCGCAGCCGAGGCAACTTTTCGGCGCTGACCTGCGTCTAATCTGTAAAAACTTACCATTTGATTCGTCAAAAAGGACCCCCTCTATAAATCAAAATTCCAAATATTATGCAGAAAACCGATAATCCCGGCTCAGCCCGGGAACTCAAAGAGAAACCCTACAGCGGATTCGCAATCCCCGGTTTCGCTATGTTGTTTTTCACATTCATCCTGATTCCGGCGCTGATAATCTGGATGATGGCCTGTTACGTCGATACCCTCCCCGGTCTGGCGTTCGGCGTCAGCATCCCGTTGTTCCTCCTGTTCGTGCTCGGCTGCATGGGATATGTTGTGCAGGAACCCAACGAATCGCGTGTGATGATTTTCTTCGGCAAGTACGTCGGAAGTTTCGACAGGGTCGGCTATTACTGGCTGAACCCGTTTGTGTCGCGCCGCAAACTCTCGCTGCGCGTGCGCAACATGGATATCGAGCCGATCAAGGTCAACGACAAACAGGGTAACCCGGTGATGATCGGCATGGTGCTCGTCTGGAAAATCCACGACACTTACCGCGCAGTCTTCGACATCGATTCCGGCACAACCGCCACCGGCGCCTTCAACATGCGGGCCCTCGAAAGCTTTGTCAGCATCCAGAGCGATGCCGCCCTCCGCGAAGTCACCGGCAAATTCGCCTACGATACCACCAACGCTGAAGGGGACGAACTGACCCTCCGCGACGGCGGCGAAGAAATCAACAACCTCCTGGAACACAAGATTAACGAACGCCTCAGCATCGCCGGCATGGAGGTGGTCGAAGCCCGCATCAACTATCTCGCATACGCCCCCGAAATCGCCGCCGTGATGCTCCGCCGCCAGCAGGCCACCGCCATCATCTCCGCCCGCGAGAAAATCGTCGAAGGCGCCGTCTCTATGGTCGAAATGGCCCTAAACAAAATCGAAGCCGACAAAGTCTGCGACTTCGACCCGGCCCAGAAAGCCGCCATGGTCAGCAACCTCCTCGTGGTCCTCTGCTCCGACGAGCCCGCCACCCCCGTCCTCAACACCGGCAACTGACCTCCCCCCGATATTGGACGTGCCTTTGCTGCGTTGATTCCGCGATGTGTCTAACACATCCACTGGGTTTTGCATCTGAGCACGGATTCGTACTTCTGATTCGCAGCTCTGAAAGGTGACGAAAAATAGCAGCGGCCTCCGCGGAATAACACCGCGGAGGC
>CABUTS010000083.1 GCA_902494515.1 uncultured Muribaculaceae bacterium
AGGCCTCCGTTTGACGTTCAACATGCACGTTCCGTTTGTTCCGTGGAGTTCCGTGTTAAATGATTGATTTAGTGACAGATAAAGGCTGTTGGCGAGGATTACGTGCCAAAGGCACGTCCGTACGTTGCTGTCGCAGGGGAGGGGCTATTTTTTGCGGGAGTTGTTGAGGAGGGCGTCGCGCTGGCGCTTGGCTTGCTGGGCGGCGGATTCGCCGGTGCCGGAGCGGGGAGCGACGGAGGGTGGCGCAGCGTTGCGGTGGCCGGAGCCGGTGGGGCGCGTTGCGGCTGGGGAGGCGGGGCGATGCGCTGCTCCGGGGTGTGCGGCGGGGGGGGTGCCGGGAAGTGTACCGGGGGCAGCGGGGAGTGTGCCGGGGGTGGCAGGAAGGGTGGCGGTTGTGTCGGCGGGGATGGTGTCGGTCTGGGCGGTTTTCTTCTTGATGTTGTAGCGGAAGCGGCGGCCGGGGACGTAGCCTTTGTAGAGCGAGCTTCTCATTCTCACGAACGATACGGAGTCGATGCGCACGGTTTCACCCTCTTTCGGTGCGGCCATGATTGTGCCGACGATCCGCAGGGGTATGTCGGCCGAGTCGATGCGGATGGCGCAGTCGGCTTTCCCTTTGTCGCGGCTGAAGCCGGTGGCGTATTCTACGGAGTTGTCTTTGTAAATCACTGTCAGCCTGGTTGCCAACGGTTCTTTGGCCGACATGAGGTGGTATTTCAGCAGGAAGACATCGCGGTCGTGCCAGGTCGAGTCGGCCTCGATGTTGAAGGTCAGCAGCCGCGACGGGGAGCCGGAGGAGAACTCGAAGTGGGTGCTGAGCGGCCAGATGTTCACGGAGTCGCCTTCGAGCACGATATGTTCGTTGGCCGAGGCCAGCAGCTCCTTCTGACGGTCCTTCAGGATTTCGACCGTGCGGTCGTAGACCTTCATGTAGTCCTCGAGATGATGGCCGTACCAGCCGATCGAGGAGTCGACCTGCTCGGGGGTGACGCCGTGGGCGGCATAGACGCTCTGGCGCAGCTCCAGACGGGTAGAGTCGTTGGGGAACCGCGAATAATTGAGGTCGACGGCGGCTTCGGCCATGTGGAGGTCGGCCATCAGCGACGCCATTTCCTCCTGTCCGAGGACCATGTCGTTTCCGTTCCGGCAGCCGGTCAGGGCTGTCAGAACTGCACATATAATAATGTATAGGAAGCGACGCATCGTGGGGTAGGTCAGGAGTCTTTTTCAGAAGCTTTTTCCTCTTCGAGTTCTTCGGGCGAGGGTTTGCGGCGCACGGGGACGGCGCCTACCTGCCAGGAGTAGAAAATCAGCAGCGCGATCAGCCCGACGGAAATCGAGGCGTCGGCGATGTTGAACACCGGGGAGAAGAACAGGAAGTATTCCCCGCCGACGAAGGGCATCCACGTCGGCCAGATCCAGCTGACCAGCGGGAAGTAGAGCATGTCGACGACGCGGCCGTGTAGGAAGGTGCCGTAGCCCCCTTCTGAGGGGAAGAGGGTAGCCACTTCGGGGGGCATCGGGTTGTTGAAAATCAGGCCGTAGAAGGCGCAGTCGATGATGTTTCCGGCGGCTCCGGCGATAATCAGCGCCAGGCATACGAGGTAGCCCGTCCGGGCGATTTTGCGCCCTACAATCCGGCAGAGGTAGAGGATAAGGAAGCCGACGGTTACGATCCGCAGCAGCGTCAGCAGCAGTTTCGAGCCGATTTCCCAGCCGAAAGCCATGCCGTTGTTCTGGATGAAGGCAATCTGGAACCATGAGAAAATCTCATGGCTCTGGCCGAGATACATGTGGGTCTTGACCCAGATTTTCAGCACCTGGTCGATTACCAGCACGGCGAAGATTATGGCAAACGCCAGCCATGCGCGGCTCCGGGCGGAGTCGGGCGTCAGGGAGGCGTAGCGCTCTTCAACTGAGAAGTGTTCTTTTTTCTGTGACAAGGGAAAGCGGTGTTGGGGTTACTTCTTGGAGTCGACCGAGAGGGTGGCGTGGGGCACGGCGCGGAGGCGTTCCTTCGGGATGAGTTTGCCGGTTTTGCGGTCGATGCCGTATGTCTTGTTCTCGATGCGTACCAGAGCGTTCTGCAGGTGGGTGATGAACTGTGCCTGGCGCTGGGCCAGCCGGCTTGCTTCCTCCTTACCGAGGGTGTAGGCGCCCTCTTCGAGCACCTTGAAGGTGGGGGAGGTGTCGGCGACGTCGTTGCCGTCGGTGTTCATTACCTCAGCGCGGAGCTGGTCATAATCCCTGCGCGCCTTGGCGAGTTTTTCGAGGATGATGGCCTTGAATTCCTCAAGTTCCTCATCGGTGTACCTTGTTTTTTCGCTCATAGACACATAATTGAATTGCTGTCGCCGGGCCGGGCACCGAAGCCGGCAGCCCGGCAGCGGAGCCGGCGGCCCGGCGACAAGTTATCAGGCTTTTTCTACTTTCACGCGTACGGTGTTGCCGTCGATGTCGAGCACTTCGTCGTCGGCGTATGAATCGGCTGAGCCTTCGAGCAACTCGGCGGCGAGCACCTGCGAGGCGATGTAGTCGCGGAAGTCGGCCAGGGCGCCGGCGGTGAATTCCGAGGGCTCCACGGTAACGCGGATGCGGTCGGTGATGTCGTAGTTGCGGCTCTTGCGGATGTTCTGGATGCGGTTCACCAGGTCGCGGGCCACACCCTCCTTGCGGAGCTCGTCGGTGACTTCGACCTCGAGGGCCACGGTTACGTTTCCTTCGTTGGCAACCAGCCAGCCGGGGATATCCTCGGAGTGGATGTCGACGTCGGCGGCCTCCACGGTTGCGGGGCCGTCGGGGAGGGACAGCTCAATGCTCCCCTCGCGCTCGAGCTGGGCGATCTGCTGCTGGCTCATGGCGGTGATGGCGGCGGCCACGGCCTTCATCTGCTTGCCGAACTTCGGGCCGAGCTTCTTGAAGTCGGGTTTCACGGACTTCACGAGCACCCCTTCGTCGTCGCTCACGAGGCGGAGCTCCTTGACGTTGACCTCCGAGCGGATCAGCGGGGCCATGGCCTCGAGCTGCTTGCGGCGCTCCTCGGTGCTGACCGGAATCATCACGGCCTGCAGCGGCTGGCGCACCTTGATGTTGACCTTGCGGCGCAGCGAGAGCACGAGCGAGGTTACAGTCTGAGCCAGCTGCATGCGCTCCTCGAGGTCCTTGTCGATGGCGCTGCCGTCGGCCACGGGGAAGTCGCTCAGGTGAACGCTGAGGGGCTGCTTCCCTTCGGCCTCGAGCGCGGGAGCGGTCAGGTCGCGGTAGAGCCGGTCGGAGTAGAAAGGTGCGAACGGTGCCATCAGCTGTGCTACGGTCGTGAGGCACTGAAGCAGGGTTTGATAGGCCGAGAGCTTGTCCTGACTCATACCGCCGCCCCAGAAACGCTTGCGGTTCAGGCGTACATACCAGTTCGAGAGATGGTCGTTGACGAAGTCGTTGATGGCACGGGCAGCCTTGGTCGGCTCGTAGTCCTCGAGGTCGGCGTCGACCTCCCTGATCAGGGAGTTGAGCAGCGAGAGAATCCAGCGGTCGATTTCGGGGCGTTCGGCCAGGGGCACCTGCGGCTCGGCGCCGGTGAAACCGTCGACGTTGGCATACAGGCTCAGGAACGAGTATGTATTATATAATGTGGCAAACAGCTTGCGGCTCACCTCCTTGACGCCGTTGGGGTCGAACTTCAGATTGTCCCAGGGGGCGGAGTTGGAGATCATATACCAGCGCAGGGGGTCGGAACCGAAGGTCTCGATTGCCTTGAAGGGGTCTACGGCGTTACCCTTGCGCTTCGACATCTTGTCGCCGTTCTTGTCGAGCACCAGACCGTTGGAAACCACGGCCTTGAAGCTGTTGGTGTCGAACACCATGCCGGCGATGGCGTGGAGTGTGAAGAACCAGCCGCGGGTCTGGTCGACACCCTCGGCGATGAAGTCGGCGGGGTAAACCTTGCCCGATTCGAAGGCCTCTTTGTTCTCGAAGGGGTAGTGGATCTGGGCGTAGGGCATCGAACCGGAGTCGAACCACACGTCGATGAGGTCGGTCTCGCGGGTCATAGGTTTGCCGGACTCGGAAACCAGCACGATGTCGTCGACGTAGGGGCGGTGGAGGTCGATCTTGTCGTAATTCTCGCGGGAATAGTCGCCGGGCACGAACCCTGCGGCCTTATAGGGATTCTCCTTCATGACGCCGGCGGCAACAGCCTTTTCGATTTCGGCGTAGAGGGTTGCGATGGAGTCGATGCAAATCTCCTCCTTGCCGTCGGCGGTGCGCCAGATCGGCAGGGGAGTGCCCCAGTAGCGCGAGCGGCTGAGGTTCCAGTCCTGCAGGTTCTCGAGCCACTTGCCGAAGCGGCCCGAACCGGTTGCGGCGGGCTTCCATTTGATGGACTTGTTCAGCTCGATGAGACGGTCGCGGCAGGCGGTGGTGCGGATGAACCAGCTGTCGAGCGGGTAGTAGAGCACCGGCTTGTCGGTACGCCAGCAGTGGGGATAGTTGTGGACGTGTTTCTCGATCCTGAAGACCTTGTCGTTCTGCTTGAGCCACATGCAGATCTCGATGTCGAGGGTCTCGTCGTTCTCACCCTTGGCGGGGTCGTAGGCGTTCTTCACGAACTTGCCCTGCCAGGGCTTGTAGGCCTCGACATCCACGTTCTCGGCCACGTACTTCGGGTCGAGGTCCTCCAGAAGGAAGAAGCGGCCGCGCAGGTCTACCATCGGGCGGACGTTGCCGTCCTTGTCGATGAGGGTCAGCGGGGGAACGCCGGCCTGGCGCGACACACGAAGGTCGTCGGCACCGAAAGTGCCGGCGATGTGCACGATGCCCGTACCGTCTTCGGTGGTCACGTAGTCGCCGGGAATCACGCGGAAGGCCCCTTCGCCGGGGTTCATCCAGGGGATGAGCTGCTCGTAGTGGAGTCCGACGAGCTCCTTGCCCTTAAGGGTCCTGACAACCTCGAAGGGGATCAGCTTCGAGCCCTTTTCGTATTCATCGAGCTTCAGACCTTCGGCCTTTTTGTTGAACATCGAGCCCATCAGGGCTACGGCTACCACAACCGTCTCCTTCTCGCCGGAGTAGGGGTTGTAGGTGCGGACGATGTTGTATTCGATTTCGGGGCCGACGGCCAGAGCGGTGTTCGAGGGGAGGGTCCAGGGGGTGGTGGTCCAGGCCAGGAAGTAGGGCTTGCCCCAGCCGGTCATTGCCTCCGTGGGGTCGGTGCAGAGGAACTGCGCCACGCAGGTGGTGTCCTTGACGTCGCGGTAGCATCCCGGCTGGTTAAGCTCGTGGGAGCTGAGGCCGGTACCGGCGGCGGGGGAGTAGGGCTGGATGGTGTAGCCCTTGTAGAGATAGCCCTTGTCATAGAGCTGTTTGAGCAGCCACCAGCAGGATTCGATGTAGCTGTTGTGGTAGGTGACGTAGGGGTTCTCGAGGTCGACCCAGTAGCCCATGGAGGTGGTCAGCGTGGACCACTCCTTGGTGTACTTCATCACCTCGCTGCGGCAGGCCTGGTTGTACTCGTCAACGGAAATCTTCTTGCCGATATCCTCCTTGGTGATACCGAGGGATTTCTCGACGCCTAACTCCACGGGGAGGCCGTGAGTGTCCCAGCCGGCCTTGCGGTCGACGTGGAAACCCTTCATGGTCTTATAGCGGCATACGATATCTTTAATCGAACGGGCCATGACGTGGTGAATACCGGGCATACCGTTGGCCGAAGGGGGACCTTCGAAGAAGACAAACGGCTTGGCGTCCTTACGCAGCTTCAGGCTCGTATGGAAGAGATCCTCAGCTTCCCAGAGCTTGAGGACATCCTTGTTAATCTGCGAGAGATTGAAAGAATCGTATTCTGTGAACTTCATCTTGTTAGTCTTAGACAATTTGGGTGCAAAGGTACGCTTTTTTCGCGTGAAAACCAAATTATTTTCCACCGCTATATAACAGCCGGGCGGCGAAAGCAGCGAAGCATGGCGGCGAAAACGGCGAAGCATGGCGGCGAAAGGGGCGAAGCGGCAATTCAGGTATGCCGAAATTTAAAGAATTTCGGGCGACAGGGGGATTATTTGGTATTTTTTTCGTAACTTTGCGGCAACATATATCCCCGACACTTAAACTTTTGTCATATAAACACTTGTTATAAATGGCTACCAAACCTTTCCACTATCAGAAGATGTTTGATCTCGGCCCCGATACCACCGAGTATTATCATCTGACTTCCGACTATGTAAAAGTTGAAAAATGGGGCGGACACGAATTCCTCGTTGTCGACCCTGAGGCTCTCACCGTACTGGCCCGTCAGGCTACTCACGACAACGCTTTCATGCTGCGCCGCGAACACAACGAGATGGTAGCCCGGATTCTGCATGACCCCGAGGCTTCGGACAACGACAAGTTCGTGGCCCTGACCATGCTCCGCAACGCCGAAATCGCCGCCAAGGGGATCCTCCCCTTCTGCCAGGACACCGGCACAGCCATCTGCCACGGCGAGAAGGGCCAGCTGG
Organism: uncultured Muribaculaceae bacterium; assembly: GCA_902494515.1. Classification (GTDB taxonomy): domain Bacteria; phylum Bacteroidota; class Bacteroidia; order Bacteroidales; family Muribaculaceae; genus UBA7173. The sequence goes on from CABUTS010000083.1 coordinate 6,489, forward strand.
TCTACACCGGCTGCGACGACGCCGAGAAAATCTCGAAGGGCGTCTACGACACCTACACCCAGAACAACCTGCGCTACTCCCAGAACGCCCCGCTGACCATGTACGACGAGGTCAACACCGGCTGTAACCTCCCCGCCCAGATCGACATCCACGCCGGCGAGGGTGACTCCGACGAATACAACTTCGTGTTCGTTGCCAAGGGTGGCGGCTCGGCCAACAAGACATATCTCTATCAGGAGACCAAGGCCGTGCTGAACCCCGACACTCTCGTGCCCTTCCTGGTCAGCAAGATGAAGACCCTCGGCACCGCCGCCTGTCCTCCCTACCATATCGCGTTCGTAATCGGCGGTACCTCGGCCGAGAAGAACCTCGAGGTAGTGAAGAAGGCCTCCATCAAATACTACGACGCCCTCCCCACCTCGGGCAACGAATACGGCCGCGCCTTCCGTGACCTCGACCTGGAGAAGAAACTCCTCGAAGCCTCCCGCGAAATCGGCCTCGGCGCCCAGTTCGGCGGCAAATACTTCGCCCACGACATCCGCGTGGTCCGTCTGCCTCGCCACGGCGCTTCCTGCCCCATCGGCATGGGTGTGAGCTGCTCGGCCGACCGCAACGTCAAGGCCAAAATCAACCGCGAAGGCCTCTGGATCGAGAAGCTCGACGCCAACCCCGGCGAACTCATCCCCGAGGAGCTGCGCAACCCCCAGGAGAGCAACGCCGTTGACATCGACCTCGACCGTCCCATGGCCGAAGTCCTCGCCGAACTCGACAAGTTCCCCGTAGCCACCCGTCTGAACCTCAAGGGCACCATCATCGTGGGCCGCGACATCGCCCACGCCAAGATCAAGGAACGCCTCGACCACGGCGAACCGATGCCCCAGTATCTCAAGGACCATCCCATCTACTACGCCGGCCCCGCCAAGCAGCCCGAAGGCTACCCCTCCGGCTCCTTCGGCCCGACAACCGCAGGGCGCATGGACCCCTACGTCGACCAGTTCCAGAAGGCCGGCGGCTCGATGATCATGATTGCCAAGGGTAACCGCTCGCAGCAGGTCACCGACGCCTGCAAGAACAACGGCGGCTTCTACCTCGGCTCCATCGGCGGTCCCGCCGCAGTGCTGGCCAAGAACTCCATCAAGGAGGTCGAGCTGCTCGAATATCCCGAACTCGGCATGGAAGCCATCTGGAAAATCCGCGTCGAGAACTTCCCGGCCTTCATTCTTGTTGACAATAAGGGCAACGACTTCTTCAAGCAGATTCAGGAGAAGTGCACTGGTTGCCCGCTGAAATAAAATCCCATTAGCTTTGGCTAAGGCAGCTGTCTGAGTTAAGGCAGCTGTCTTGGCGAAAGCTGCTACTTAGCTCAAACAGCTGATAACTCTCAGAAAACAAATGGCACACAAAGCTTTACTGATGATTCTCGATGGCTGGGGCGACGGTCCCAAAGACCACTCCAACGCCATCTATTCCACCCCTACCCCCTATATCGACTCCCTGCTCAGCCAGTATCCCCACTCCGAGCTTCAGGCTTCCGGCGAAAACGTTGGTCTGCCCGACGGCCAGATGGGTAACTCCGAAGTAGGTCACCTCAACATCGGCGCCGGCCGCATCGTATATCAGGACCTTGTGAAGATCAACAAGGCCATCTCCTCCGGCAAAATCTACGACAATCCCGAAATCAAATCCGCCTTCTCCTACGCCAAGGAATCCGGCAAGGCCATCCACTTCATGGGTCTGACCTCCACCGGCGGCGTGCACTCTTCGTTCGAGCACATCGAGGCTCTCTGCGACATCGCCAAGGAGTACGGCCTGGAGAAAGTCTTCCTCCACTGCTTCATGGACGGCCGCGACACCGACCCCCATGCCGGCAAGGGCTTCATCGAGCGCCTGCAGGAGCACTGCGGGAAGTCGGCAGGCGTCATCGCCTCGATCATCGGCCGTTACTACGCCATGGACCGCGACAAGCGCTGGGACCGCGTGAAGGTAGCCTACGACCTGCTCGTTGACGGCACCGGCAAGCAGGCCACCGACATGGTTCAGGCCATGCAGGAGAGCTACGACGAAGATGTAACCGACGAATTCATCAAGCCCATCAACAACGCCACCGTCGACGGAACAATCAAGGAGGGTGACTGCGTGATTTTCTTCAACTACCGCAACGACCGCGCCAAGGAGATCACCGTGGCTCTCACCCAGCACGACATGCCCGAGCAGGGGATGAAAACCATCCCCGGTCTCCAGTATTACTGCATGACCCCCTACGACGCGTCGTTCACCGGTGTCCACATCCTCTTCCCCAAAGAGAACGTCGACAACACCCTCGGCGAATATCTCTCGGCTCAGGGCAAGCAGCAGCTCCACATCGCCGAAACCGAGAAGTATGCCCACGTGACATTCTTCTTCAACGGCGGCCGCGAAGCCCCCTTCGAGGGTGAGGACCGCATCCTTGTTCCCTCCCCCAAGGTCGCAACCTACGACCTGCAGCCCGAAATGTCAGCTCCCGAAGTCGCCGACAAGCTCCGCGACGCCCTCCACACCGGGAAGTATGACTTCGTTGTCGTGAACTTCGCAAACGGCGACATGGTGGGCCACACCGGCGTCTACTCCGCAATCCAGAAGGCCGTCGAGGCTGTCGACAAGTGCGTGGAAGAGGTCGTTGAGGAGGCTAAGAAGGACGGCTACGAGGTCATCATAATCGCCGACCACGGCAACGCCGACCATGCTGTCAATGCCGACGGCACCCCCAACACCGCCCACTCGCTGAACCCCGTGCCCTGCATCTACGTCACCGACGATAAGAATGCCAAGGTCGGGAACGGCATCCTGGCCGACGTGGCTCCCACCCTCCTCCACATCATGGGCCTTCCCCAGCCCGCCGAGATGACCGGCCACAACCTCATCGAAGGCTAATCCGCTGTTGACAATCCCCTGATATCCCCCATACTTCCGATATCCTCATATTTCTGATATCTCCATATTTCTGATATCCCCATACTTCCGGCGGGCCGCGACATAATTGCCGCGACCCGCCGTCGTTTCGGGAAGGAATACATGATAGGCGCGAAAAACCTTACCAATGAATTATGGTCCTAACTGCCTGTATTTTGTTGTTGGGTGTGCACAAGGAAAAATTATATTTTTTAATCTATAAAATGCCTCGTAACTGTCTGTAATTCTGAGGTATATGAGGCATGTTGCACAACCCGCTGCACAACCCACTGCACAACCCACTGCACAACCCATTGCACAACCCATTGCACAACCCGCTGCACACAAAACAAGAATATAAAGAAAATAAAGAATTAAAAAAATATGTTGTTGTTGGGGGAGCGCACGGAAAATTATTTTTTTAATGACTTTCTTTTGAATTTTCTACTGCGTTCCGCTTCCTGCACGGAACAAAAAAGCCCGGCAGTAGGAAGTTGCCGGAATGTGTCAGTGGGCATCACATCGTCTTGCGGTGGGGGAGTATCAGAATGGGGCGGGTTCCTCGGTGGCGGGGGCGGTGAGGTCGGCGGTGCCGCCGG
>CABUTS010000084.1 GCA_902494515.1 uncultured Muribaculaceae bacterium
ATCAGGATATCCTTGTGGAATTCCTGACCGAAAATTCTCTTGAAACCATAGTCTGTAAAGGGATTGATAAACTTGCTCATAGTCGGAGTGGGTTGTTTTCGCAAAGATACAACCTTTTCGCGACAAATGCAAGAGCCGCAAAACTTTATTGAAGTGATAAGAAATCAGATTATGAAGGCTAAGGATGCTGGTGTGTTATGTGCGATTTATTCCGGTTTAAATCCGATAGGAGCTTGTGTGACTTCCAGATATGCGGAGTCCTGATTCTTAAGATATACTATCACACGACGAACATCGCCGGTGGTGTTGGGCGAAACTTTGACGCGGATTTTCCCGGTTTCTGATGTCGGGTCCTTGAATGTCGAGCATGTTACGCCGTTGAACGTATAGGTGTAATCCAATGTGTTGGGATATGATTCGTAACCGTCGGCGGTAAATTGGAGTCTGGGCAGGAAAAGCTCTCCCCGTAACACCGGGCCCTCAGACAACTGCGTATCTGTAACTGATGCCGGGAATTCTTGCAGTCCCATATACTTTATGGGGATTACCTCTTCGCCTCGCTTACTGTAGAGCGTAAGCTCGAACTCCTCGCCTTCGCTGGCTGCTTGATATGACAAGTAATTTGTTCCGGGTGTGCGAAAATAGCCGTAATTTTTATCCGCAATAATTTCATCCTCGCTGCATGCACTTAGGCACAAGCAGGCGGTCACCAAACTTATCATTCCAAATATTAGCTGTTTCATTTCTATTAGGCTTTAACTGTGTGAAACTGTATACAACTTATGAAAGATTAGAAAATCCGGAAATAGACCGTGTTTTTTCAACCTTGTTATCAATGATACTTAGGATATTGCAAAGATAGGTAATTTTAACTACATCTTTAGGTATTATATATGTTAAAAAGAGTTAACCGATTCAGGTGATACAATTATAAAGGAATGAGGGCGTCGATGATGGGGTGGAATTGAGTGTCGGAGGAGAGGTGAACGTATTATCGTGTAAAGCCGGATTATATCCGAAAAAATTTGTAACTTTACTGATGATTATGAAACAGACCCGAAATATTGCTTTGGCTGTCGCTATGGCAGCATGTTCGACCGCGGCGCATGCCGAGGTGACGGTGTATCCCGCAGGAAAGGATGTGCCTACAATCCAGGACTTTACCATTGACGTGCGGCAAAGCGGCTCGCAGGAGTGGCTCCCCGTTGACGCCTACCCCGTAGTGCTCCAGAATACCGACCTTAAAGGTGGTAAAGTAGTTACTGTCAACGAAACCGCCTCCACGGCTTACTTCGATTTCGACGGCACAGTCGAGGTGCGCGTCATCTCCAACAAGGCTGCCGTCGACTCCGCCCGGATCCGTCCGCTCTCCTATAAACTGACCCCGAAAATCGACGGCGACACCCTCTTTTTCACCCTCGCACGTCCCGTCAACATCTCGGTTGAGGTCAACGGCGACATCTTCCATAACCTCCACCTCTTTGCCAACCCGCTCGACACCAACCGCCCGTCGGCCAAGGTGCTCAAGAACCTCAAGAAGCATAAAGATCTGATTTACTTCGGTCCCGGTCTCCATATTATTGCTGAAAAGGGGATGAAAATTCCCTCGAACACAACGGTTTACGTCGACGGGGGCGCGCTGGTTCAGGGTCAGCTTGTGGCTGACAGCGTCGAGAACGTCCGCTTCTTCGGTCGTGGTGAAATCCGCCCGAAAGGGCGCGGCGAGGGCATATACATCAGGAACTCCCGCAACATCGAGGCCGAGGGGGTGATTGTGTCGCAGATTCCCGTCGGCGGCAGCGACTCAGTGACCATCACCAACGTTAAGTCGCTGACCAACTACGGCTGGGGCGACGGCATGAACGTATTCGCCAGCGACAACGTGCACTACGACCGCGTTTTCTGCCGTAACAGCGACGATTGCTCCACCATCTACGCTACCCGCAAGGGATTTGTCGGCGGATGCCGCAACTTCCTGATGGAGAACTCCACCCTCTGGGCCGACGTGGCTCACCCGATCATGATCGGCCTGCACGGTGCCGCCACTGAAATCGGGCTCGATGCCCCGGCCGACACCATCTGCAACGTCATTTACCGCAACCTCGACATCCTCGACCAGCACGAGCTGCAGAAGGATTACCAGGGTGTTTTCGGCATCAGCTGCGGCGACAACAACTTCGTGCGCAACCTGCTGTTCGAGGATATCCGCGTGGAGGATTTCCGCTGCGGCCAGCTCTTCAACATCCGCATTTTCTTCAACGACAAATACTGCAAGGCCCCCGGTTCGCTTGTCGAAAACGTTACCTTCAAGGATATCACCTACAGCGGCTCGCACGCCTCGACCTCGATAATCTGCGGCTACGACGAAAACCGTGTGGTCCGGAACCTCATCTTCGACAACGTCGTAATCAACGGTGTACGTCTGTCGCAGGATATGCCCGGCAAGCCGAAATGGTATAAACCCGGCGATATGTGTGACATCTATATCGGCAACCATGTCAAGAACGTAATCTACAAGTAAAATTCCGAAACTCCAATCAGCTCATACGCAGAGATATAACCTCAATACACATGAAACGACTCCTTGCCATACTTCTGCTCCTCCCCGCCTTGCTCCTGCAGGCCCAGAACATCAAGCACCCCTCGCTGCTCTTCACCCCCCAGAAGGTCGAGGCAGCCAAAAAGCACGTCGAAAAGGATTCGGCCTACGCTGCCGCCTGGCAGAAAATCCTCGCCGAAGCCGACCTGCAGCTTCAGAAAGGGGATGTCCGCAAACTCGAATACCCGGCCCTTGCCTACCGGATGACCGGCGACCGCAAGTATGCCGATAAAATCAAGGAGGTGCTCCTGAAGACCGCAAAAGTGGAGTCGTGGGGCGACCGCGAGATGATGGCGCGCAAGCCGGCATGGCGCAGCGAGCTGCAGATGGCCCACCGCGCTTTCCAGCTGGCTGTCGCATACGACGCTGTGTATGACATCCTTACCCCCTCGGAACGTAAGGAGATCGCCACGGGCCTCTACCGCCTTGCCGTGGAGCCGCTGCTCGGCGACTGGGTGAACGAACCGACCCGCATCCACTCGCTCAACTCCATGGGCCACAACTGGTGGACCTCCTGCGCCGGGATGGGCGGCCTGCTCGCCCTCGCCATCAGCAACGAGCTCCCCGAAGCCCGCAAGGGGGCCGAAGCAGTGATTGAAGCCCTTCCCGAATGGTTCGACTTCGCCGGCGACGTCATCCAGCACAAGCCCAAGACCTTCGACCGCAACGGCGGTATGTACGAGAGCATCAACTACGCCAGCTTCGGCATCACCGAGGCGCTGCTTTTCCGTCAGGCATGGCTCAACTCCCACCCCGGCGCCAAGCTCGAGGAGATTCCGCAGATGAAGTATCTCGCATCCTTCTTCTGCGAGGTCTGCTATCCCCGCGACGGAATATTATACAGCATCAACTTCGGCGACAGCCACAAGAACGTGACCGGTGAAAGTTCGATGATTCTTGCCTATAACATGGGTGAGAAGGACCCCGATGCCCTCTGGTATATCAACCAGCTGGAACCGGGGCAGCACCGCGAAGGTTTCCCGCTGAACTTCCCGATGGGTTTCCTCTATACCCCCGACCTCACCAATGCTCCCGCCACTCCGGATCTCCCCACCTCTCACCTCTGGGAGGATTTCGGCTGGGCCACGATGCGCGATTCCTGGGCAAAGAACGCCACGATGCTCGCCGTGAAGTCCGGCATGACCTGGAACCATTCCCATGCCGACGCCAATTCGCTGATTCTCTTCCATAAAGGTGCCGACATCATCAAGGACGCCGGCAACTGCAGCTACGGCAAGCCCGAATACCGCAACTATTTCTTCCAGAGCGACGCCCATAACATTGTGAAATTCAACGGCGAAGGACAGCCCTCCTACCAGCAGTACCACGGCTCGATGCTCCCCGGCTCGGTCAGCAATCTGCTTGACGGCGGCAACATCAAGTATGTGCTTGCCGACGGCACCGGTCCGATGTCGCACGCTTTCGACCGCAATTTCCGTTCGTTTGTCTGGGTCGACAATGTCATCTACGTCATCGATGACATCCATTCCCATAAGCCCGGCAATTTCGAATGGCTCTGGCATCCCGGCGGCAAGGCCGAGAAGAAGGGCTTCGACCTGAACATCACCGACGGCCAGTCGGCTGTCTCCATCCGTCCGATTTATCCCCGTCCGCTGGCCTACAGCAACTACGTCCACGACTATCCCGAAGACCTCCGCTGGGAGGTGCGTCAGGGCCCGACCGAGGATCTCAAGGGAACCGAGGAATATTACGCCTTTCTGCTTCCCGGCAAAACCGACCGCGTGAAAGCGCTGACCGCCATCACCCTCAAGGATACTCCCGACCAGAAGGAGCTTCCGCAGTTCCAGACCCGCGATGGAAAGGACTGGATCGGTCTGCGCGTAACCTACAAGGGGAAAGTCACAGACTTGTATATCAATCAGCTGGCCGACGGGCGGCTGATGCATCTCAACTCCTGGATTGACTGCGACGGCTGGACCACCGATGCCTATATGCTCGTCGTCACCTACCCCGAAGGGGGCAGCACCGCCAACCCCACGGAGGTGTTTATCGACCACGGCAGCTCGCTGCGCCGCGGCAAGGAGGTCTGGTTCTCATCACTGGCCAAGCTGAACGTCATCGCCCGTGGCGAGGGGAACACCATGAACCTCACGGTCAACGGCCAGCCCCGCCTCCACTTCGCCTACCGCACCTCCCTGCCGAAAGTCAGAATCAATGGCAAGGAATCCTCTCAGTCCGGCGCGAAGTTCACCAAGCTGTAATAAAATCTCATAAGAAGCTAATAAATTTTCATAGCATCGTACGGACGTGCCTTCAGTCTGAAGGTACGTCCGTACGTTGCTATGATGAATTTTATAATACAAATTTTTTGCTTTTTCATTGAGTAAAGGGAAATTCACGCGCGTATTAATGGGTAAACTAATAATTCCCCCAACCTAAAATCGACAATGAAAAAGATTTTTACTCTCCTCTCGGCCGCTCTGATCGGCGGCGCCGTTTGCTCGGCACAGGTCACCATCGGTGAAACCTCTTATGCTAACCTCAACGATGCAGTGGCAGCTGCCGCCGAAGGCGATGTCATCATGATCAACGAGGACATCACCATCAACAACCGCGTCAACCTCACCGACGTAGACAACCTCTCCGTGAAGGCTGCCGACGGTGTCACAGTCAACTGCCTTGTAAAGAACAAGCTCGCCTTCCTCGTCAAGAAGACTGCTACCCTCGAGAACCTCAACATGGTTTACGTCGAGGCTGATGCTTCAAACCAGGGCCTGATTGAATGTTCCACCGGCGCCGGCAAGCTCACCATCAAAAACTGCACCGTCAGTGATTTCAACACAACCAGCAGTCAGGGAGTGGTTTCCGTCAAGGGTGGCGGTCATGCTAATTTCAACGGCTTCGCCGTCAATACAACTACAGTTCCCGAAGGCCGCGGTGAGGTCTTTTTCGGCACAAGCGGTTCCACCCTCTCGGGCAATTCCACAGCTTCGATCTTCCTCGAGAAAAACCTGAATGTAACTGCCAATGCTGACTTCGCTCCCGACCAGGTCGTTAATATCTATATCGACGGAAACCGAACCGAGGGTTCCACCGTTGTCGCCGGCACTGAAGATGCCAGCAAGTTCCACCTCGTAAGCGATGTTTTCAAACTCAAAGCCAGCAACGGCAACCTCATTGCAGCTGACATCAACGAAGTTGCTGCCGCGACCATCGGCACCGCTGAATACGACAGCTTCGACGCTGCTCTCGCTGCTGTTCAGGAAGGCGAAACCATCATCGTAAACAAGAACCTTGATTTCTCCGGCCGCGTGAACTTCCAGAAGGAATTCGCCTTCACCGTTCAGGGCGCCAACAGCGACATCACCCTCTCCTCCGATGCCGGCAACAAGAGTCTCTCGTTCCTCGTAAACCAGCCTATTACTCTCAAGGATCTTACTCTCGCATGGACCGGCGGTGAGAACGCCAGCTCCTTCGTTGAGTGCTCCGGTGCTGCCGGCAACCTCACCCTCGACAACGTCACCATCTCCGGTGTGAACACCACCTCCGCTCAGGGTGTCATCGCCCTCAAGAACAAGGGTGTCGCTACCCTCAACAATGTAACCTTCACCGGCTGCACCGTTCCCGAAGGCCGCGGAGAAGTCTTCATCGGCCAAAGCGGTTCTACCTTCGCCGGCACCACCAACGCTTCGATCTACATCGAAAAGAGCCTCTCGATCAACGGCGCTGACTTCGCTCCCGCCGCTCCGGTGAAACTCTACCTCGACGCTGCCCGCACCGCAGGTTCCGACGTTGTTCTCGGCACCACCAACCTCGACAACTTCGATCTTCAGGGCAGCGATTTCAGTCTCGCCACCAAGGACGGCAACATCATCGCCGTTGAATACGGTCAGTCGGGCATCGAGGAAGTTGAAGCCGCCGACACTGCCGACGCAGTTTACTATAATGTCAACGGTGTAGCTGTAGACGCCGCCAACCTCGTCCCCGGCCTCTACATCCGCGTCCAGGGCGCCAAAGCCACCAAAATCCTTGTTAAGTAATCTGTTGCAATTAGTAATTAGTAACCATTGGCCAAAGCGGTTCCACCCTCTCGGGCAATTCCACAGCTTCGCTTTTCATCGAGAAAAACCTGAATATCACTGCCAACGCCGATTTCGCTCCCGATCAGGTCGTTGACATTTATGTTGATGCCAACCGTTCATTAGGTTCCACTGTTGTTGTCGGCACCAAAGATGTCGCCAAGTTCCACCTCGTCAGCGATAAATTCAAACTCAAAGCCAGCAACGGCAACCTCGTAACCGCTGACATCAACGACGTCGCACCCGTCACCATCGGCGCTAAAGAATATGATTCTCTTTCTGAAGCAGTAACCGCTGCTACAGATGGTGATGTAATCAATATCAATAAAAATATCGAGATTACTAACCGTGTTGATTTTACTTCCGGAAATATCACTCTTAAGGGTACCAATAATGCTGTCCTTTCTTGCAGAACCCATGCCAAATTCGCAATACTTGTGAAGGGGCATGCTAATCTGTCGATTGAAAACTTGACGCTGGAATATAATGATAGTCAGACAGATCGCCCGTTACTGCGAATTGAAGAATCCGGTAATCTGACAGTTAAAAACTGCACAATTTCGAAGTTCAATACTTCTTGCGGAAATTCTAATGGTATTGTAGGCTTTAAAGATACTGCAACTGGTTCCGTTTATTTGGAGAATGTGCTTTTCTCAGAATGTAAAGTACCTGACAATATGGCAGAAATCTACCTCGTTAAATCAGGTTCAACCATCGCCGGCACCACCAATGGTTCCATTATGCTGCAGGAGAATGTTACTTTCAATGTCGTTGACTTTGCTCCCGCAGCCCGCGAAGAGGCAGCTGCTGCTGCCCTCATCGCTGATGATGAGGCCGAAGCTGCCGTCAATCCGGTGAAGCTTTACCTCGAAACTGCTCCCAGCGCTACCGAGGCTACTGATATCGTATTCGGTACTCATAACGCTGCACTCTTTGACCTCCAGAGCGACACTCATTATCTCGTGGGTGATGCTGACGCAAACAAACTGTTTGCCTGGCCCAACAACCTCTCCGGTGTTGAGGAGGTTGAAGCTGAAGAGGATGTCAATGCTCCCGCAGTTTACTATAACTTAAATGGTGTAGCCGTAGACGCCGCCAACCTCGTTCCCGGCCTCTACATCCGCGTTCAGGGCGGCAAAGCCGCTAAGGTAGCAATTAACAATTAGTAATTAGTAATTAGTAATTAGTAATTAGTAATTAGCAATTGGGGCTACCCCTCCTTATAACTTATAGCGCCGCCGAGTCCTAAAGGAAACGGCGGCGCTTTAAGTTTAGACGATAATAGAGGCTTTTATCTGGGGGTGGTTGTCAGAATGGAGGCTCTTATTAGCAGTTGGTTGTCAGAGCGCGTTCGAGAGCTTGATTACCTGCGGCATTTCGTCGGCGGCGTCGCGCAGAGGTTCCGACAGAATGAGTTTCGAGCCGGAAAGCCGGGCATTGTGTTTGCTGCCGAGAACGGTGACATTTGACGGTTTGCGGATCCCTTTCAGTTTTATGGAGTCGCAAGGTTTGGTGACGTGCACATACAGGTCAGGGCCTACGGTTGTGAAGAACACGCCGTCAGATTTGTTTTCGGCGGCTTTGTCCCACGGTTTGGAATTGTAGATTGCCTCGCTGTTTGAATCCATCCATTTCCCGATACCGAGCAGACGCTCCTGCATCACCAAGGGAATGGTGCCGTCGGCTTTCGGACCAATATCAAGCAGAAGATTCCCTCCGCGGGCCACGCGCTCAATAAGCGTTACTACCAGATCGCGGGTCGAAGAATAGTGCTCGAGGGTCTCAGCCCAGTTGTAGCCGAAAGAGCCGCCGATACCGCGACATTCCTCCCAAGGGTGGGTGTTTTTCGACATGTTTTCGGCCTGAGTTGCATTTAGGTCATATTCCGTGGTGTAGAAACCTCCGTGATGGCCGCGTGTTTCCTTGCCCCAGCGGTCGTTGACGGCAACACGGTCGCGAACCGGACTGTCGTTGAAAAGCCATGCGAGGAATTCGGTGCTGCGCCATGTGGCGCTCGGATGTTCCCATTCGCCGTCGGTCCAGATCATGTCGGGTTCATAACGTGTCACCAGATCTTTGAGCTGCGGCAGCATACGCTGGTCGACATATCGGTCTACATCGTTGAGGAAAATGGGATTGTACCATTCGTAAAGCGAGTAGTAGAAACCCATGTGCAGGCCGCGATCTTTGACCGATTTACTGAGCTCGCCGCAGAGGTCGCGGTGAGGACCTATGTCGACGCTGTTCCAGTTCCACGATTCGGCGCTTGGCCAAAGGGTGAAACCTTCGTGATGTTTCGATGTCAGGACCACATATCTGGCGCCGGATGCTTTGAACAGGTCGGCCCATTCGTCGGGATTGAAACGCTCAGCCTTGAAATCCTTGGCGAAATCCTGATATTTGAAGTCGTCGCCGTAGACGTCGTGGTGGTAACGGCGCGTAGCATCTCCAACAGGGCTTGTATCGGTGTTTTTCTGCCACCAATACCACTCGGAGTAAACCGGACCGTTGGTGATGGATTTGTCGACGGTTGCCCAGGCCGGTACGGAATACACGCCCCAGTGAATGAAAATGCCGAAACGGGCTTGCTCGAACCATTCGGGTGTCGGGCGGCTGTCGATGGATTCCCATGTCGGCTCATACTTTTGAGCCGAAGCCATAAGACCGAGACAGCTAAGGAAAAGGATAATTGATTTTTTCATGGAATGATATGAGAGTCGGTTTATTCGGCTACAAAATTAATAATAATCTTCGGAAGTTTGACAGTTTGAGGTGAAAAAAAGTTGCGTCGGGCTATTGTGTACCCCGATTTTTATTTGTACCTTTGTAGTCATTAGTAGTCATTGTTATGAAAGCATCGTTTACCACTACAAAGAAAGGTACATGGGCGTACATACGCAAGTCAGTGCGGATTGAAGGTAAA
>CABUTS010000085.1 GCA_902494515.1 uncultured Muribaculaceae bacterium
GCAAAGTTACGCGTTATTTTTGAATCCACCAAATATTTTGAGAGATTTTTATGCTAAAAAACATAAAATTTTCCGAGAAAATTAACAACGAATTGAATCACAAAGGGTTAGTAAACTGGTAAAAGATGGCCGAGGTGAACCTCGGAGCCGGAGACAAATAAAGAAGGGAGAAAGGGGCAGGGAAGGAAGAAAAAAAGGAGGAAGAGAAGGCCGAGGTAAACCTCGGGGCCGGAGACAAATAAAGAGGGAGAAGGGGGCAGGGAGAGGGGGTAAAAAAAAGTAGGAGATAAGCACCTGTGAAAAGTGGTTACCTCCTACTCGATGATTTTTCCCTTATTATATTTATATTTCCTATATTATATTAAGGTATAAAGGAGAATCTGGGGGAAAAATAAGGGGAAATAAGGGAACTAATGGGAAACTAATGGGGGATCAGGGGGTGATGAGCTTGTAGCGGGGTACGAGGAATTTCATGACGCACCAGCCGAGGAGGTAGCTGACGCCGCAATAGCAGAATACCATGAAGTAGCCTGCAGGCTTGCCTTCGAAGCTCATGAAGCTCATGTTGACCTGGGCGGCATAGTCGAAGAGGATGCCGGAGCCGTAGTTGATGAGTGCCGATCCTATGCCGCCGGCCATGCCGCCGATGCCGATAATGGTGGCCACGGTCGATTTGGGGAACATGTCGGAGGCTACGGTATAGATATTGGCCGACCATGACTGGTGGGCTGCGCCGGCGATTCCGATGATGATGATTGGAATCCATGGGGAACAGGCGCTGAGCGGCTGAGCCAGAAGGGCCAGAAGGGGGAATACGGCGAAGATGAGCATCGCTTTCATGCGCTCCCGGTAGGGGTTGGTGCTGAGACCCAGACGGGCGGCGCGGTCAAGGAAGATGGTGGGGAGCTTGCCGCCGTAGATCGAGAGCATAGTAATAAGGTATAGCACGAAAATCATGAGCATACCTTCGCCCTCGGAGGTCGACAGTTTAAATACGTCGTTGATGTAGGCGGGAGTCCAGAAGAGGAAGAACCACCAGACACCGTCGGTGAGGAATTTGCCGAAGAATACGGCCCAGGTCTGCGGGTACTTGAAGCACCGGAAGAAGGGGATGGCCGGAGTCTCGGAGTCTTCGATTTCAGCTTTCTGGCGGGCGGATTCGTTAGCGTCGTGATTGTCCTGCTCGATGTAGGCGAGCTCGGCGGCGTTGACGCGGGGATTGTTGGCAGGTTCCTTGTAGAGGAACATCCAGAATCCCATCCATACGAAACCGAGAGCACCGATGACTATGAATGCCATTTCCCAGCCGTTACCCCAGCCAATGCTCTGGAAATATTTGGCAAGCGGGCCGATGGTGAAGGGGGCAATCAGGGCGCCGATGGCAGCGCCGGCGTTGAAAATCGAAGTGGCATAGGCGCGGTCGCGCTTTGGGAAGTATTCGGCGGTAACCTTTATGGCGGCGGGGAAGGTGCCTGCTTCGCCGAGGGCCAGGAGGGTTCGGGCGCCGAGGAAAAAGTAAACCGAGACGGTGGCGATGGTCAGCGCCATGCCGCTGGAGGCTTCGACCAAAGTGCGGGCATCTTCGAGACCGAGGGTCCACTCGGTCGCAACCCCGCAGGCCGCATGGAGGCAGGCGGCCGCCGACCAGATGCCGATGGCCCAAAGGTAACCCTTCCGGGTGCCCATCCAGTCCACAAAGCGGCCGGCCAAAAGGTTGGCAACGGCATAAACTATTGAGAAAACACCGGTAATCACGCCGTAATTGGCGTCGGTCCAGTGGAATTCGGGGGAGATGAACTCCTTCCAGGTCAGCGACAGCACCTGGCGGTCCATATAATTGATGGTAGTGGCTAAGAACAGCAGTCCGCAGATAATCCAGCGGAAATTTGTAGCGCGGGGTTGCTGTATAGCCGCGACATTATTTGCCATAGATTTTAAGGTATAGGTTGTTAGTATAGTCCGGGACCGGAGTCCCGGAACAGTCTCATCTCATCAGAACTTGAAGAACTCCTTAGCGTTGCCATAGCTGACCTTGGCAACGATTTCGCGGCCGATGAAGTCGATTTCAGAGGCGGGGAGCAGACCATTTTCGATGTCGTTGCCGAGAAGGTTGCAAAGTGTGCGACGGAAGTATTCGTGGCGGGGATAGGAGAGGAAGGAACGGGAGTCGGTGAGCATCCCGACGAATCGACTTAGCAGGCCGAGAACGCTCAGGGCATTCATCTGCTTCTCCATGCCGTCCTTCTGATCGAGGAACCACCAGCCGGAACCGAACTGAATCTTGCCTGCGCCGTAGCGACCATCCTGAAAGTTGCCCGCCATAGTGGCGACCAGTTCGTTGTCGCGGGGATTGAGGTTGTAGATGATTGTCTTGGCGAGTTTGTCGCGCGATGCGAGCATATCGAGGAACTTCGACATCTTCTCAGCCACGGTGAAGTCTCCGATGGAGTCAAAGCCGGTGTCGGCACCGAGTTTATTGAACATCAGCGTATTGTTGTTGCGGATGGCGCCGTAGTGGAACTGCTGAGTCCAGCCGGAGTCGTGGTCCATGACGGCGAATTCCACCATCATTGCGGTCTTGAACTGCCTGATTTCCTCAGCGGAGAGCTGCTCGCCGCGGTTGTAGATCTTATCGAAAATAGCTTCGATTCCGGCGGGGGTGTAATCCTCGGCATAGAATTCCCCGAGACCGTGGTCGCTCAGGCGGCAACCTACGGAGGCAAAGAAATCGTGGCGTTTCTTCAGAGCATCGATAACATCGGCGAAGCTGGAGATATTCACTCCGGCGACTTCGCCGAGCCGGCGGATATAAGCCTGATAATCAGCGGGAACCTCCACGGCCATAGCCTTGTCGGGGCGCCATGTGGGGAGCATCTTCACGCCGAAGTTATCGGTCTTCACCTTCAGGTGGTGTTCAAGGGAATCAACGGGGTCGTCGGTAGTGCAGACGGTTTCGACGTTATAGTGTTTCATCAGACCGCGGGCCGAGCGTTCGGGGGTCTGGAGCATGGCGGAGCAGTGGTCGTAGATCTGTCGGGCAGTCTTGGGCGAAAGCAGGTCGGTTACGCCGAAAGCAGTCTTCAGTTCAAGATGGGTCCAGTGGTAAAGGGGATTGCGCATAGTGTATGGCACGGTTTCGGCCCACTTCTCGAACTTCTCCCAGTCGGTGGTGTCAGCGCCGGTAATGTAGCGTTCGTCAACACCGTTGGTGCGCATTGCGCGCCATTTGTAGTGGTCACCTTCGAGCCAGACTTTTGAGAGGTTGGGGAAGAGATGGTCGCTGGCTACATATTCGGGGTTGAGATGGCAGTGATAGTCGATGATGGGGAGTCCTTCGGCGTATTCATGGTAAAGCCGCCGGGCGGTTTCGGTCTCGAGGACAAAATTTTCGTCGTTGAATTCTTTCATGGATGTATGTAATAATCTGGTTTATCTTCGGTTTGTGATTCAAAGTTAAGAAATTTTATTATATTTCAAATATAAAAATCGCTCGAAAAATGTCCTAAATCAGAAAAGTGTCTATATTTGCAAGATTAATGTACGAAATTAAGCGGCGTGTACAACGAATTAATATAAAAATAAGCGCGATAACCGTGGATGCCGCCGCGCTAAGGCGACGAGAAAACGTTACCCGGAAGCATAAATTCGGATGAAACGCGTCTACTTTTTATATAAATTGGTAAAGTACGGCCGAAACATTCGCAGAATTTGTCTCAAATAATGGCATAATTTGATAAGAAGCGATTTTATGATAAAAAATTGTTTTGTCACGTTTCAAAAAAATGCTAACTTTGCTTATCCAAAAGAATCCGAAAACAACCAACCAACCATAATCACGACCATGATTTTATTAGGATACGATTTGGGCACTTCGTCGGTGAAAGCCTGTTTGCTCGACGCTGCCACCGGAAAAGTCCTCGCGACCGATTTCTATCCGCATCAGGAAGCCCCCATCAAAAGCCTCAAACCCGGCTGGGCCGAGCAGGCTCCCGCCGACTGGTGGACCCGCGTAAAAGAGGCCACCAAATCCGTTCTCGCTATTGCAAAAGTTGACCCCAAAGACATCAAGGCCATCGGCATCTCATACCAGATGCACGGTCTGGTGATGGTAGACCAGAAGGGGGAAGTTATCCGCGACTCCATAATATGGTGTGACTCCCGCGGCGTCCCTTACGGCGAGAAAGCTTCCGCCGAGCTGGGCGACGACAAGATCATGCCCCACATCCTCAACCGCCCCGGCAATTTCACCGCCACCAAGCTCGCCTGGGTGAAGGAAAACGAGCCCAAGAAGTTCGCCCGCATCTGGAAAATCATGCTTCCCGGCGACTATGTGGCATGGCGCATGACCGGCCGCTGCGTCACCAACCCTGAGGGCCTCTCGGAATATATGCTCTGGGACTTCATGGAGGACGCTCCCGCCGACATCATGATGAAATATTTCGGCTATGCTCCCGAGATTCTCCCCGAAGTTATGCCGACCTTCAGCAACCAGGGCGCCCTGACCGCTGAAGCCGCTGCCGAGCTCGGTCTTGCCGAAGGCACCCCCATCACCTACCGCGCCGGCGACCAGCCCAACAACGCCCTTTCGCTCAACGTCTTCGAGCCGGGCGAAGTCGCCGCCACCGCCGGCACATCAGGCGTGGTATACGGTATCAACGGCACCGTTGACTACGACCCCATGAGCCGCGTCAACAATTTCGCCCACGTCAACCACACCAAGGAGAATCCCCGCATCGGCGTGATGACCTGCATCAACGGCACCGGCATCCTGAATTCCTGGATGAAGCGCAACGTCGCCGCTCCCGACTGCTCATACAACCAGATGAACGAACTGTCCGCCCAGTCGCCTGTCGGCTCCCGCGGCGTCACCATCCTTCCCTTCGGCAACGGCGCCGAGCGCGTGCTTCAGAACCGCGACGCCGGCTGCTCGATCCACGGCGTCGAGTTCAACATCAACAACCGCAACGACCTGCTCCGCGCAGCTCAGGAAGGGATTGTCTTCTCCCTGATGTACGGCATGGAGGTGATGAGCGGCATCGGCATGAAGATTAACAAGATTCACGCCGGCCACGCCAACATGTTCCTGAGCCCCATCTTCCGCGACACCCTGGCCTCAGTTTCCGGCGCAGACATCGTGCTGTTCGACACCGACGGCTCCGCAGGTGCAGCCCGTGGCGCCGGCATCGGAGCGGGAATCTACAAAAACCGCGACGAAGCCTTCTCCACCCTCCAGCAGATCGACGTCATCCACCCCGCAGCCGACCGGGCTCCCTACCTCGCCGCCTTCGAACGCTGGAAGTCCGTTCTGGCCAACACCGTCGGCTGACCTCTCCCCTACCATTTCAATGAATACATCAATAATTAACCACAAACCTTAAATAAAAAAAATGAAAGAATACTTCCCTAACGTAGGCAAGATCCAGTTCAAAGGAACCGGTTCTTACGATCCCATGTCCTATCGCTACTACGATGCAGACCGCGTGGTTCTGGGCAAACCCATGAAAGAATGGCTCAAGTTCGCCATGGCATGGTGGCACACCCTCTGCGCTGAAGGCGGCGACCAGTTCGGCGGCGGCACAAAGAAGTTCCCCTGGAACGAAGGCGCCGATGCAATGACCATCGCCAAGCAGAAGGCTGACGCAGGCTTCGAAATCATGCAGAAACTCGGCATCGAATACTTCTGCTTCCACGACACAGACCTCGTGGGCGATCTCGGCGAAGATATCGCCGACTACGAGAACCGCATGCACGAAATCACCGCTTACCTCAAGGAGAAGATGGCCGCTACCGGCATCAAGAACCTCTGGGGTACCGCAAACGTATTCGGCAACGCCCGCTACATGAACGGCGCCGCCACCAACCCCGACTTCGACGTCGTTGCCCGCGCCTGCGTGCAGATCAAGAACGCCATCGACACCACCATCGCCCTCGGCGGTACAAACTATGTGTTCTGGGGCGGCCGCGAAGGCTACATGAGCCTCCTCAACACCGACCAGAAGCGCGAGAAGGAGCACCTGGCAACCATGCTCACCATGGCCCGCGACTACGCCCGCGCCAACGGTTTCAAGGGCACCTTCCTCATCGAGCCCAAGCCCATGGAACCCTCCAAGCACCAGTATGATGTCGACACCGAAACCGTAATCGGCTTCCTCAAGGCTCACAACCTCGACAAGGACTTTAAGGTGAACATCGAAGTCAACCACGCCACCCTCGCCGGCCACACCTTCGAGCACGAACTCTGCGTGGCTGTTGACAACGGCATGCTCGGTTCCATCGACGCAAACCGCGGCGACTACCAGAACGGCTGGGATACCGACCAGTTCCCCATCGACAACTACGAGCTCACCCAGGCCATGATGCAGATCATCCGCAACGGCGGCCTCGGCAACGGCGGTACAAACTTCGACGCCAAGACCCGTCGCAACTCCACTGACCTCGAGGACATCTTCATCGCCCACATCGCCGGTATGGACGCCATGGCCCGTGCCCTCCTCAGCGCTGCTGAAGTACTCGAGAAATCTCCCTACAAGAAGATGCTCGCCGACCGCTACGCCAGCTTCGATGCCGGCGAAGGCAAGAAGTTCGAGGATGGCGCCCTCTCGCTGGAAGACGTAGTCGCCTACGCCAAGACCCAGCCTGAACCCGCTAAGACCTCCGGCCAGCAGGAGCTCTACGAAGCTATCGTAAACATGTACGCTTGATCCTTCCCGGTCAAGTCCGCATAAGCAACTTTCTTTCGGGCGGCAATGGTTGTCAAATCCATCTGCCGCCCGAATTTCTAAATTCCATGAAAAAATGAATCAAAAAGATAAAGGCAGTAATGTTTATCTATTTTCCATCGTTCTGGTGGCCGTGCTCGGCGGTCTGCTCTTCGGCTACGATACGGCCGTGATTTCCGGCGCCGAAAAGGGACTCCAGGCGTTCTTCCTCGGAGCCAAAGACTTCGTCTACTCCGACACCATCCACGGCATCACCTCCTCCAGCGCCCTGATCGGATGCATCATCGGCTCGGCCCTCTCAGGCTTCATCGCCGGGCACCTCGGCCGCAAGAAAGCGCTGATTATCGCCGGTGTGTTCTTCTTCCTCTCGGCCCTCGGCTCCTACTATCCCGAATTCCTGTTCTACGACTACGGCGTGCCCTCGATGAGCCTGCTCGTAGCGTTCAATTTCTACCGCGTCATCGGCGGTATCGGTGTGGGTCTGGCCTCCGCCATCTGCCCGATGTATATCGCTGAAGTCGCCCCCAGCAACATGCGCGGCACCCTGGTTTCCTGGAACCAGTTCGCAATCATCTTCGGTCAGCTCGTGGTTTACTTCGTGAACTTCATGATTCTCGGCGAACACACCCAGCCGATTATCGAGAAGATGGGCGAAGCCCTCTATCAGGTCAGCGCCGATTCCGACCCCTGGACAATCGAAACCGGCTGGCGCTATATGTTCGGTTCCGAAGCCTTCGTGGCCGGTCTGTTCACAATCCTTGTATGCTTCGTGCCTGAATCGCCCCGCTTCCTCGCCCTCATCGGCAAAGACAGCAAGGCTCTGCAGATTCTCAGCCGCATCAACGGCAAGACCAAAGCCGTCGAGGTACTCAACCAGATCAAGGCTACCGTCGAGGTCAAGTCCGAGCGCCTCTTCTCCTTCGGCGTCATGGTGATCTTCGTAGGCGTTATGCTCTCAGTATTCCAGCAGGCCGTCGGCATCAACGCCGTGCTCTACTACGCCCCCCGCATCTTCGAATCCATGCACATGGGCGATCCGATGGTCCAGACCGTAATCATGGGTATCGTGAACATCAGCTTCACCCTCGTTGCAGTGTTCACCGTTGAGAAACTCGGCCGCAAACCGCTGCTCATCTGGGGTTCCATCGGCATGGCAATCGGCGCATGCGGCGTTGCTATGTCCAACATCGTCGCCGTCGCTCCAATCGTACCGGTTATCTCCATCATGATTTACTCAGCCTCCTTCATGTTCTCATGGGGTCCCATCTGCTGGGTGCTCATCGCCGAGATATTCCCCAACACCATCCGCTCGCAGGCAGTCGCCATCGCAGTTGCATTCCAGTGGATCTTCAACTTCATCGTCTCCTCCACCTTCGTGCCGATGTACAACATGTCGGGCATGGGCATGGGCGACAAGTTCGGCCACTTCTTCGCCTACGCCCTCTACGGCATCATCTGCGTGCTGGCCGCCATCTTCGTAGCCAAGCTCGTGCCTGAAACCAAGGGCAAAACCCTCGAAGACATGACCGCCCTCTGGCGCAACCGCAGCAACAAGCAAGCCGCCAAATAATTTTCAAGCCTTCCCCAATACTCTTAAGAACACCGAGGCTGCCCCGCAAATAAACGGAGCAGCCTCGGTTCCTATTCTTTTTCTTTCTCTTTCAAACTTTCTCTTTCAAACTTTCTCTTTCAAAAGCCCTTTCACCCCCCTTCAAAACCGTTCAAAAGCCCTTTCATCCCTCCTCAAAACCGTTCAAAGCCCTTTTCATCCCCCCTCAAAACCGTTCAAAGCCCTTTCACCACACCCTCAAAACCGTTCAAAGCCCTTTCACCACACCCTCAAAACCGGTCAAAGCCCTTTTCTGCACCTCTTCCCCAAAATTTTTACAAAAAACTTGTCAAAAAATTTGGCAGATACAAAAAACTGTTGTAACTTTGCAGTCGCAAACGCGCTACTAAGCGATGGTTCGCTAGCTCAACTGAATAGAGCATCTGACTACGGATCAGAAGGTTACAGGTTTGAATCCTGTGCGAATCACCACCTCGGATTTTCCAAATCCAACCTCGGATTCCAATCCAACCCTCGGATCTCAATCCAACCCTCGGATCTCAATCCAACCCCCGGATCTCAATCCAACCCCCGGATTCCATCATCCACCCCGGATTAATTAATCCACCCCCTCGGATTTTTAATCCACACTTAATTTTCGGTTCGCTAGCTCAACTGAATAGAGCATCTGACTACGGATCAGAAGGTTACAGGTTTGAATCCTGTGCGAATCACCCGCGGAGCCGCCCATTCGGGCAGCTCCGCTTTTTTATTACCCGCCCTCATTACTTCCCCTCTTTGCTTTGCTTTGCTTTGCTTTGCTTTCCTCTTCCATCCTCCATTGCTCCCATCTTTGCTTTCCTATTTACGCGAGTTCGGGATAAGAGATACCCTAAAAAAGTTGAATCGGCAGCTTGAAAAAGTTGCCGATTCTTTTGGTAATATCGCTGATATTTAGTAATTTAGAGGGTGCAAACAATAAATA
>CABUTS010000086.1 GCA_902494515.1 uncultured Muribaculaceae bacterium
AGGAATCTCTTGTTTATGTCTCGCCATGGGGTTTAGGTGTTAGTTACAGTTGCAAAGGTAACTAAAGTCCCTGACTTTTCATTCCCTTTGGCGAAAGCAGTTCATGTCCCTTTCATAATCAGGCAAGTTTTTTGCGGTTTGCTTCGAGAGAAGCCTGCTCGCTCTTCTTCTTGATGGGGAGAGTCGAGGAATCCTGACGGGTGAACACCGAGCCGTCGGGGAGACGCACCAGCCCGGGGAAAGGCCTGACGGTAATCACCGCAAAGCAGTGGCCGTCGATCTCATCGAATTCAAGCGCCACAAGCGAGGGATAAACCTGCAAGCCATTGACAGTCAATCCAAAATAGTCGCGGAGCATCTTGCAGAAACGCAGCGCGAACTTATCCTGCACATCGCTGAGGTCATATTCCTCGAAGCCGTTGTTGAGATAGATGAAGTCATTCTGCAGACCGCGGGGCACACCGGCATTGGTGACGCCGATGTAAAGTGTGCCCCCCTCGGAGTTTAGCATGCCGCAGATAACCTCGGCAATCTCCTGAGCCTGAGCCTTCTCGTCGACCTGCATGGCATTTCCGGCAGGATAGAACAGCGACTCCTTGAACTCATGGTGCTGGTCTTCGCGGGCGTCGACACGCGAAACGTCGATATCGGGAAGAGGCAGGGAGAGCAGATTGTATATTCCGAGCTTGATATTGCGGCGCACATCGTTCTGGCGCAGGCCGCGCAACAGATTGTAGGACAACACCAGGCGGCGCAGGGCGGCGAGCATGGAGGTGTCGCCCGGGTCGCTGACATGGAGTGTTTCGCTTCCCGTCGGGGTGTCGAGCTGGTCGAGGATATTCAGAATCTCCATGCGGCGGCTGAGGTCGACATCCTGAGTGGGGAACTGGCTTACGCGCCGCTGCAGTTCGGCGACAATGGAGGTCGACACGCGGCCCTCGGCAGCGAAATGCGACAGCTCCTCGACAAGTCTCTGCTTGATTTCGATGAACTGGGCGCGGTAAGTATCGTCGGACAGCAGAGCCAACAGCCTTGCGGCGGCAAGAAGAGTATATGTGCGGGTGAGATTGTCGGCTGTCACGAACGCCAGGGCGTCGAAGAAGCGCGACAGTCCGGCCACGGATTCGTCGGAAAGATAGATGTCGGGGACCTTCTCGGCCTCCTCCTTCTGGACCTCCTCGACAACCGGAGGTGCGGGCACATAGACCTGACCGCCGGAAAATTCCTCAAGGATGAAGTGCAGGCCGCGAGGCACATCGGCGTAATTGCGGATTGAATCATTGTCGGGAACGAGCCCCTCACAACGGGCGACGATGAAAGGCCGTCCGTTCTTTTTGTTCATGGAAACGTCTGATACGGTGACGAAAATCTTGTCGCCCTGATGCACCTCGGTCCCGTTCTTGTAAACCGAAGCGGCATACCCGCCGTCAGTGACAGCCAGGCAGGTCGTACCGTTGTCCTTGGTCACCACAGCCTCGATGTTGTCGCCGGAATCGCGGTCACCCTTGGCCACACGCATGATTTCGGCGTCGAGCTCGCGGTCCATGGAGAAGCGGAAACGGCCGTCGGGCAGCTGCTCGATCACACGGCCGCGGAACAGCATCTGTCCACGCTCGTTCCAGAACGTGTCGACCGGGGGCTTCACGGGGTAAATCACGATGTCGCGGGTGTTGATGATACCCTCCCCTTCGAAGAGAGGATCCTCGATGACGCAGCCGAAGGTAAAGGGGTCGCTCTCCTCCGGGTGGTCAATTCTGAAAATGACCTCATCGTCGATTGCGGGGACGGATTTGCGGGGAGGAATCTTCACGTCGACCTGCATGGAGGCGTTCTGATTGGGGTCGAAGAGCACCTTCTCCAGATCGCGCCATGCACTGTGGAGCTGCGAGAGGTTGCGGTCCGCAGCCAGGTCGACATCGCCGGGCTTGCCGTTGATATCCACCGTGAGGTTGCAGCCGGGGGCCAGCGGGAAGGTCAGCGCCCGGCGGGTGCCCGGGCCGGTGACGGTGGGAAGAACCGACATTTCGCCGTCGTGGACCCACAGACGGGCGTTTTTACCTTCAAACGCCCGGAACGGCTGCTCCCCTTCGCCGGGACTGGCGGCGAACTGGCTTAGGTTTGCGTGGCAGAGACGGTTGACATCGTCGAGATCGCGCCAGCTGAACTCCAGGTCCATGTCGAGATTCTCGGTGAACGCCCTGAGGGCCTTGTCGATAAGTTCGGGAGCGGCACGGCCGACAATAAGGATGGTGAGGGTATAGAGGCGGCCGCGGTAGAAATTCCAGCGGTCGAATTGGGTATTGCGTGTCAGCAGCAGCTCTATGGCGAGCGCCTCGATGAGCGCGCGGATGGAGTCGCGGTTGGTGGTGTTGACGTAGCTCGATTCAGTGTCGATGAAAATCTCGAGCATCGTAATGAAACTGCGGGCGAACTCCTTCAGGAAACGGGGATCGGCATGGTTGTCGCGGATAATCTTAAAGATTTCCCAGATGTAGTCGTTGATGTAGGACTTGCGGAGGGTGAAAACAGCCATCAGCAGACGCATCTTGTTCTCCGGTTTATAGAGCCATCCGGTGGTTTTCAGCGAATTAAGGGTAGCGGTGATGAACTCCACGTCACGGCCGTCGGCCACCAGGTCGGCGGCTTTCAGGAAGTCTTCGCAACGGACTATCACAGCCGAGAGGCGCTCCTGAAGGGCATTGCGCTCGTCGCTCGGGAATACGTTGAGATACTCCGACCGCTCGATCAGCGCCAGAGCCAGCTCCCGGATTTCGCTGACTATCGACACGCGGTAATGCCTGCGGCCTGTGAACCACATCGAGATGGAGTGGGTCATGGCCTCGAGAGCGGTGATGATCCAGATGGGATTGCCGTCGCGGTACTTCGAATTCGCCTCGTCGAACATCGGGTTTTCGAGCAGCCGGCGGACCATGTTACGGCTCCCGAACGCCTTCGAGTGGCGCAGAGCCAGCAGCTCATCGAGCGAAAAAGTGGTTTTTGCCTTGGAGTCGTCCGAGGTGTCGACGTAGCGGAGTTTCAGCTTTCCCTTGTCGGTGGAAACCACCTGACACATAATGCGCTGGAAACGCTCGAATTTCACCTTCCCGAGGTCAATGGGATAGTAAGTCAGGCCGCGGGCATCGTCGCGCACCGACACGGAGCGCTGCCCCTTGGTGTCCTGACGCATGACCCGGAAACGGTATTCCTTTCCGACCTCATAAATTTCAGAGATGATGGATTCGAGATGCTGTTCAAGCACGTCGTTTGCCTTGTAAATACAAATCAGCTTTTCAGGAATATCCTTAATCTGAAATTCAAACGGTTTTACGATGTAGGGGGTCGCCGACGCAGGATTGGATATTTTGAATACCAATTTACCAGACTCACGCGACTTCTCAAACTCACTGTCTTTAAACGTGTAAAGTTTCCCGACCTCAAATGCCATATTGCTTAAGTTTTAAAATTTATATTCGGCAGGCGCACCGCGCCCGCGGTGTAATGGATGAAATTACGGCAAAGTTACAACATCCTTTGTTGATTTCAAAACGGCAGGTAGGTATTTTCCGCAGCTGAACGGAAAAAATTGCAGCTGCCTTGAAATATTCCCCGATTTTTTTGTTAAATAAAATAAAAGGTGATTAACTTTGTACCGGATTTCGCTGCTGAGCGAAAACCAACGCCTCTGAGGTTCTGATTTAAGATTCTGATTTGAGATTAAACCCACACACATTATATGACAAACGTAAGCAATAGGATCAGCAAATCAGCCATGATGTTCATGGCGGTTGTTGCCATGCTCCTGAACGGCTGCTCGGGCCACAAGCCTATGAATCCGCTCGATATCGTTCCCGAAAATTCCACGGCCGTGGCTGTCGTCGACATGACCAAGCTGGCCGAGGCCGCCGGGCTCAGCTCCCTGGCACAGGACTCCCGCGCCCTGAATATTTTCATCCCCACCCCGCTGCGGATTACCCTGCAGAATGTCGCCGAGGCCGCCCCTGAGGCTCTCGACCTGACGAAGGTCGTCTGGTTCCGCATGTCAAACGGTTACGACGTCGCCGCTGCCGAGGTCAAAAACCCCGCGAAGCTCGCCGAAGCGCTCGAAGAGCAGCGCGACGCAGCCTCAGATTTCGACGACTATACATTATATAATATAAACGGTCGCGCCTTGGCTGTCTCGGAGAACCTCGCAGTGTTTGCCCCCGATGCCGCCACCGTCAGGGAGTGCGGCGCCTCCGGCTCCAAGACGCTGATTTCGCAGAACATCGGGCTGGAGCAGTTCCTCGAAACCGACGGCAATGCCGTCAACGTTGTGGCCGAAGCCAAGTCTCTGGGTATCAAGGAGCTGAACGAGCAGTGGATATGCACATCCATCCGTTTCACCGACGATTCGGCAACGGCTGACATCTCCGTGATGCTGCCCGACGGAAAAGTTGACGAAATCGGCAAACGTATCGCCGGCGAAATCGACCCGGCCGCCCTGCAGTTCGTGCCGCAGGGAGCTACTGCCGTGATAGCCACCGGTCTGCAGCCCGACGATGCCCTCTTTTCCGCCGAAGATCTCACCGCAATGCTCTTCCCCCACAAAATCGGGCAATCGGAAACCGGCACCACCCTCTGGTATGCCCGTCCGGCCGGTTCGCTCGACCCCGAGGACCTCTTCTCGCCGCTGCGCTGGAACCTCGCAACCATCAGCCAAATGCCCGACACCGAGCTTTCCGAAGCGATGGATGAAATGGCTGAGGCCACCGGAAACCGTGCCCGCAAGAGCATCAATTCCGACCTCATGACCTACAACATCATGGGGCTTCCCGGAAGCTACGGCTACATAAACGGCTATTTCACTGAGAGTTTCAACGGCGAAGCCTCCTTCGGAAACTCCAACTCGCTGGCACCCCTGTTCGAGGCAGCCCGCGTAGTCGCGTTGCTCGACATCCCTTTGGACAGCGACCTCCGGCGCGCGCTGAACCTCCCCTGCGGCGCCACCGTCTCGCTGAAAATCCAGACCTCCGATATCCGTTTGAAACTTCAGGTATTCGGCACCGACAAGCCCGTTCTCGCCCTCCTCACCGAACTTCCCGGAGCCGGCGGTTTCATGGGGCAGATTACCGGTGCGCTGAATTAATTCCGATTCTTAAACCACTGTCAATCAGCCGCATATCACAGTGCAGAATATACAGACAGACGAGTCAGTCAAGCTCTCCGACCTGCTGCCGGAGGCATTTTCAGACTGCCGGGAACAGCATGCTGCGTCAGACATCTGGATGCAGCCCGAGGTGGAAATCCGCCCCGGCGACCGGCTGTTGCTCCGCGCTGCCTCAGGCAACGGCAAGTCGAGCCTCTGCTCTTTCATCTATGGCTTGCGCCGGGATTATTCCGGCGAAATCCTCATCAACGGCAAAAACGTCAAAGCGCTGTCAGCCAACGAGCTGGCCGCAATCCGACAGTCAATGATTGCCTTTCTTCCGCAGGATATGAAGCTGTTCGGCGAACTCACAGCCACGGAGAACATCCAGCTGAAAAACAGGCTGACAGCATCGCAATCCTCCGCAGCTCAGGGTCGCGCAAAAGGTTTCAAATCCAATGACGAAATCGCTGAAATGCTCGACGCCGTCGGACTGACCGGATTCGAGAGCCGCCGCTGCGACCACCTGTCAATCGGCCAGCAACAGCGCGTGGCGGTTGTCAGAACTCTCTGTCAGCCATTCCATTATCTTCTGCTCGACGAGCCGGTCAGCCACCTCGACGAAGCCTCGAACCGCGCGGTCGCCCGGCTTGTAGACCGCGAAATCACCGCCCGGGGTGCAGCCCTGATAGTCACCTCCGTAGGCAACGACCTCGACATGCCCGGATTACGCATTTTAAATCTCTGAGAATGCTTGGGAAACTTCTAAGAAAGCACGTCAACAACTGGCAGACAGCCGCTTACATCGCGGCAAATTTGCTCGGGCTCCTGATAATCGGGATAGCCCTGCAGCTGCACGCCGACCTGCGTCCGGCCACCGGCACCGACGATCCGATTTACGGCGACAACTTCCTGATGGTCAGCCATGTCGCTTCCGGTTCGTTGTTTTCCCCGAAAACAGAGCCGTTCACATCCGAGGAGATTCAGCAGCTCCGCGAGCAGCCCTGGGTCACGGACGTCGCGCCGATTATGCCGTCGCTTTTCGATGCCTCGCTCGGAGCAAGTTTCGGAGGCCAGGGTTTCTCCACCGCCCTCTTCTTCGAGGGGATTCCTGCACGTGTGCTCGACACGCCGCGCGACAGCTGGACGTTTGACCCCTCCAGCCCCGAAGTCTCGATAATTTTCCCGCGCGACTACCTCGCGCTCTACAATTTCGGATTCGCTCCGACCCGCGGACTCCCGACGCTCGACGAACAGACACTGAAGATGGTGCCGTTAGTCGTCACCCTTTCGGGCCACGGCCGCACGGTCAGGATTCCGGCCCGCATCGTCGGCTTTTCATCCCGGATTTCCACCATCGGTGCCCCCGAGGAATTCATAAAATGGGCAAACGCCAACTTCGGAAGCGCAGCCGAAGCGCAGCCTAACCGGCTGATTGTCAGCACAGCTGCAATCCACCGCGCCAAGGCCGGGGAATATTTCCGCGACCACGGCATCAGCGCCGGCACCTCCGACGGTCAAAGCGAGCGGATGAGCCATCTGGTGAACATAGCCGCTGCCATCGCAATCGCCATCGGCGCCGTCATCTGCCTTCTGTCGGTCGGGTTGCTGCTGCTCAGTGTAAACCTGCTGATTCAGAAAAGCCGCCCTGCCCTGTCGAAACTTCTGTTTCTCGGCTACCGCCCCGCCGCACTCATCAGGGTTTACTCACGTATGGTGCTGGTTACCAACCTTTCAACCTTTATCCTCACCGCTGCATGCCTGATTGCCGGCACACAAATCTGGCAGCCGCAGCTCCGCGACATCGGCTTTTCGCCTGCGTCGGTCGTTCCGACCCTGCTCATCATTTTTGCCCTCGCCATCCTCATCAGCCTCATCAACTACCTCCAGATCAGACGCCTGGTCCGCAAAATCGAGTAAGGCCACGCAGCGACGCACCGGAAACCGATCCGCGCGTTGCCATTCCGATGTGAATCCAAAAACATACTTAAAAACTATTAAAACGGTTCAAAAAGAAGCCGTTCAGGGATATTTCGTTTGCAAAATCTAATGGATTTTGTTAATTTTGCAGACCAAGTGCAATAGTGATCTTCAAAGATTCAGCCACATTAATAAATTCAGGTACATTATGGATGACAAAGAGTTAAAGGAGATTCTCGCCGCAGACCCTTCGCGGCAGGCTAACCTGCTTAACAAAGCGGAGTTAGCCGCCATACCCTCCCTATACCGGCGCCTCCTTGCAGCCGCCGGCGACGTTCTCCTGAAGGAGGACATCACGGCTCTGCGACAGCTCGTCGGCCGCGGCGCCCGCCTCGGTGTCTTCCGCCGCGACCAGTTCGGATTCAGCGCTCTGACCCGTGCCCTCGAGGGGGCAATCGCCTTCTGCAACCGCGTCAGCCCCGACCGCAACATCGTCGTGGCAATGCTCCTGTACCCCCTCTGCCGCTACGATTTCCTGTCGGACAGCGACGTCGAACGCCGGTGGGGCGACGACACCGCCCGCATGGTCCGCGGCCTGCTGAAAGTGGCTTCGCTATACTCCCGCGGCACCATTCCCGAATCAGAGAACTTCCGCCGCCTGCTCATGGCCTTCGCCGACGATATCCGCGTGATCATCATCATGATCGTAGACCGTCTGGTGCTCATGAAGGCCATCAACCACCACCCCGCCGAACGCATGGTGCGCGACGTCGCCGTCGAGGCCAACTACCTCTACGCCTCCCTCGCCCACCGTCTGGGCCTCTACTCCATCAAGTCGGAGCTGGAGGATATGTCGCTGAAATACACCGACCGCGCCACCTACACCAACATCGCTCACCAGCTAAACGAGCGGAAGGCCGCCCGCGACGCCTACATCACCCAGTTCATCGAGCCTGTCCGCGCCAAACTGCAGCAGGCCGGCCTAAACTTCGACATCAAGGGGCGCACAAAATCGATTTATTCCATCTGGAATAAAATCAAGAAGCAGAAAAACGACATCGACCATATCTACGACCTGTTCGCCATCCGAATCATCATCGATACTCCCCCCGAAAAGGAGAAGAGCGACTGCTGGATGGCCTACTCGATCGTTACCGATATGTATCAGCCCAACCCTTCGCGAATGAAGGACTGGATTTCCGTACCCAAAAGCAACGGCTATGAGTCGCTTCACATCACCGTGGCCGGTCCCGGCGGGAAATGGGTGGAAGTGCAGATCCGCACCCGTCGCATGGACCTCGTGGCCGAGAAGGGCCTCGCCGCCCACTGGCGCTACAAGGGTATCAAAAGCGAAGGGGGACTCGACGCCTGGATGAACAACGTCCGCGACATACTCGAGGCCGCCGAGTCCGGACCTATGGAGCTGATGCGCAACTTCCGCATGGATGTCTACGACAAGGAGGTGTTCGTCTTCACCCCCAAGGGTGACCTTTTCCGTCTCCCCGCCGGGGCAACGCTGCTGGATTTCGCCTTCAACATCCACTCCAAGCTCGGATGCCAGTGTACCGGCGGACGCGTCAACGGCAAGAACGAGAAACTGACCTACAAGCTCCATTCGGGCGACACCGTGGAGATTCAGACCTCCGCCAACCAGACTCCGAAGCCCGACTGGATCAACATCGTAGTCACCTCAAAGGCGCGCACAAAAATCCGCCAGACCCTCAAGGAGCGCGAGAACAAGAACGCCGACCTGGGCCGCGAGATGCTCATGCGCCGCCTGAAAAACCGCAAACTCGACTTCGACGAGGCCGCCATCTCACGCCTCATCAAAAAGTTAGGATACCGCAACACCACCGATTTCTTCAACGCCATCGCCGAGGAGAAACTCGACGTCAACACCGTGCTCGAGCAGTATGTCGCGCAGGAGACCGCCCCCCACGAAGTCCACGCCGAGCGCGTATCTGCCGAAGAATTCTCGCTGCAGCAGGCCATGGCCGACCAGGAGGCGAACTCCGACGCCCCCTCGGGCGACGTCATGGTCATCGGCGACAATGTCAAGGGTATCAACTACCGCTTCTCGAAGTGCTGCAACCCGATTTACGGCGACGACGTCTTCGGCTTCATATCCGCCGA
>CABUTS010000087.1 GCA_902494515.1 uncultured Muribaculaceae bacterium
ATTTGGCTTCGGCGTGGATTGTAATGGCTCTCAGAATAATTGGCAGCGTTAATGAAACCCCTGTAAATCAAATCCATTACCATATTCTTCCGCATTTCACTTTTTTGTAGTAACTTTGCAAAAAAAATATGGGACGACTTTTAGCTATTGACTTCGGAAAAGTCAGGTGCGGAATTGCAGCGACGGATTCGCTGCAGATCGTGGCCAATCCGCTGGCTACGGTCGAGACGCCGCGTCTGGAGGCTTTCCTGCGCGATTATTTCGCCCGGGAGGAGGTCGAGGCTGTGGTCATCGGGCTTCCCCGGCAGATGGACGGAAGCCCCTCGGAGTCGCAGCGCTATCTCCGGCCGGCCCTCGGGAGGCTCCGCAAGGCGTTTCCCGGGATGCGTTTCGAGCTTTACGACGAGCGGTTCACCTCCGTGCTTGCCCACCGGGCGATGCTCGACGGCGGAATGCGTAAGATGCAGCGCCGCCAGAAGGAGCCCGTAGACCGGATGGCCGCCTGCATAATCCTTAACGATTTCCTCTCCTCGAGGCAAAACGGCTTTTCACCCACGAATTAAACACCTCATACGATAAATGAAACTTCCTGTATATCTTTACGGTCACCCGGTGCTCCGCAACATCAGCGAGGATGTCCCCGAGGACTACGAGGGGCTCAAGCGGCTCGTGGCCGATATGTATGAAACCATGTATGCCTCCGACGGCGTGGGGCTGGCCGCTCCGCAGATTGGCCGCAACATCAACATGGTGGTAATTGACGCTGATCCCGTCGGGGATAACTTCCCCGAGTGCAAGGGGCGCAAAATGTGTATCATCAATCCCGAACTCGAAGTGCTCGACGGCGAGAAGATCAGCCGCGGCGAAGGGTGTCTCTCGCTCCCCGGCATCTCCGAGGATGTGAAGCGCGTGGAGCACATCCGCCTGAACTGGCTCGACGAGAATTTCGTGGAACACGAGGAGGAAATCTCCGGTTTCCTGGCCCGCATCATCCAGCATGAGCTCGATCACCTCGACGGCCACCTCTACATCGACCACCTCTCCCCGCTGCGCAAGCAGTTCATCCGCGGTAAACTCCACAACATCATGGAGGGCAAAATCCGCTGCGACTACCCCGTTAAATACGCTCCCAAAAAACGCAAATAACCTCCCCCGAAAATGGCAGCTCCCAATCCTGAAGACAAAAAGATAATTTTCTCGATGGTAGGCGTCAGCAAAACCTACCCTCCTCAGAAACAAGTCCTTAAAAACATCTACCTCTCCTTCTTTTACGGCGCGAAGATCGGCATCATCGGTCTGAACGGCTCCGGTAAATCGTCGTTGCTGAAAATCATCGCCGGCATCGACAAGGACTATCAGGGCGAGGTTGTTTTCGCCCCCGGCTACACCGTCGGTTACCTCGAGCAGGAACCGAAACTCGACCCCGACAAGACCGTAATCGAGGTTGTTCGCGAGGGTGTGCAGCCCATCATGGACCTCCTGAAGGCGTTCGACGAGGTGAACATGGCCTTCGGTGACCCCGACGTCCTCGAGGACCCGGACAAGATGGACAAACTGATTCAGCGCCAGGCCGAACTCCAGGATGCCCTCGACGCCGCCGACGCCTGGAACATCGATTCCAAGCTCGAGCGCGCCATGGACGCCCTGCAGTGCCCGCCCGACGACCAGAAGGTCTCCACCCTCTCCGGCGGTGAGCGCCGCCGCGTGGCCCTCTGCCGCCTGCTGCTCCAGCAGCCCGACGTGCTGCTGCTCGACGAGCCCACCAACCACCTCGACGCCGAGTCGATCGACTGGCTCGAGATGCACCTCCATCAGTATCCCGGAACCGTCATCGCCATCACCCACGACCGCTACTTCCTCGACCACGTGGCCGGCTGGATTCTTGAACTCGACCGCGGCGAGGGTATCCCCTGGAAGGGGAACTACTCCTCGTGGCTCGATCAGAAGACCAAGCGCATGGCTCAGGAGGAGAAGCAGGCCTCGAAGCGCCGCAAGACCCTCGAGCGGGAGCTCGAATGGGTGCGCATGGCCCCGAAAGCCCGTCAGGCCAAGGGAAAGGCCCGTCTGTCGTCCTACGACCGCCTGCTCAACCAGGACCAGAAGGAGCGCGAGGAGAAGCTCGAAATCTTCATCCCGAACGGTCCGCGCTTAGGCAACAAGGTAATCGAGGCCAAGGGTTTGGAGAAATCCTACGGCCACAAGCTGCTGTTCAAGGACCTGGAATTCGCCCTGCCCCCCAACGGCATCGTCGGCGTCATCGGCCCGAACGGCGCCGGAAAGACCACCCTCTTCCGCCTTATCATGGGTCAGGAGAAGCCCGACGCCGGCAGCTTCGAGGTCGGCGAAACCGTGAAGATCGCCTACGTCGACCAGCGCCACCACGACCTCATCCCCGAAAGCACCGTCTATCAGGTAATTTCGCAGGGCGTCGAGAGCTTCCGCATGGGTGGCCGCGACGTCAACGCCCGCGCCTACCTCTCGAAGTTCAACTTCGCCGGCGCCGACCAGGAGAAGAAAATCGCCGTGCTCTCCGGCGGTGAGCGCAACCGCCTCCATCTGGCCATGGCCCTGAAGGAGGAGGGGAACGTGCTGCTGCTCGACGAACCGACCAACGATATCGACGTGAACACCCTCCGCGCCCTCGAGGAGGGTCTGGAAAACTTCGCCGGCTGCGCCGTGGTTGTCAGCCACGACCGCTGGTTCCTGGACCGCATCTGCACCCACATCCTCTCGTTCGAAGGCGACGGCAAGGTTGTCTTCTATCAGGGCGATTACTCTGATTATGAGGAATATAAGAAGGCTCAGAACGGCGGCAAGGAGCCCCCGCGCAAGCGCTACCGCAAGCTGATGGCCGACTGAACATAACCGAATATTCCGTGTCGCGCACGCGATTCCGTGTCGCGCGCACGCGCGTACAATATAAAATCTGAATCTGAAATGAAAGTTGCAATAGTCGGCGCATCCGGCGCCGTAGGTCAGGAACTTCTCAAAGTGCTCAGCCAGCGGGCGCTGCCCATCGACGAGCTGCGCCTTTTCGGCTCGAAGCGTTCGGCCGGAAGCAAGATTGTCTTTGACGGCAAAGAGATAGAAATCCGGGAACTTACCCACGATGAGTCACTTTTCGACGGCATCGACATCGCCTTCACCTCGGCCGGTGCCGGCACCTCCCGGGAGTTCGCCGAAACCATCACCGCCCGCGGCGCCATCATGATCGACAACTCCAGCGCCTTCCGCCTCGACCCCGACGTCCCCTTGGTGGTTCCCGAAGTCAACGCCGCCGACGCCCTCGACGCTCCCCGCCGCATCATCGGCAACCCCAACTGCACCACCATCCAGATGGTGGTGGCGCTGAACCCCATCTACGAAGCCGCCGGCATCCGCCGCATCCGCGTCGCCACCTACCAGGCAGCCTCCGGAGCCGGTGCTTCGGCAATGAAAGAACTTGAGGACCAGCACGCTGCAATCGCCCGCGGCGAGCAGCCGAAGGTCGAGAAGTTCGTGGCCCAGCTGGCCTACAACGTCATCCCCCATATCGACGTTTTCACCGAAAACGGCTACACCAAGGAGGAGATGAAGATGGTGAACGAGACGCGTAAGATTCTCCACAACCCGGACCTGCGGGTGAGCGCCACCTGCGTGCGCGTGCCCGTGATGCGCGCCCATTCCGAGGCAATCTGGGTTGAAACCGAACGACCGCTGTCGCTCAACGACGCCCGCAAGGCCTTCGAGGCAGCCCCCGGCGTGGTGCTGATGGACGATCCCCTGAACAATGTCTACCCGATGCCGCTCGGACTGGCCGGCTGCGACCCCGTTTACGTGGGACGTCTGCGCCAGGACCTCGCCGACGACAACTCCCTGACCTTCTGGACCGTAAGCGACCAGATCCGCAAGGGCGCGGCGCTCAATGCCGTGCAGATTGCCGAATACCTGATTGCCCGCAAGGCAGTCGGGAAATAAACTCTGCCCTCACTTTTGCGTATCATACGTGCCGAAGGCACGTCCCTACGACCGCATCCCTCTGAAAGCTCATCATCTAATACCGTTTCGCTCTGCTCCTGCTGCTTCAAAATACAGCCCCGTTGGTTACCAGCCCGATCACAATTTTCCTGATTGTGCTGGCAATCATCCTGTTTGCGCCGCTGCTGCTCAACCGCCTCGGCATCCCCCACATCATCGGCATGATAGTGGCCGGTATCGTGGTCGGGCCGTTCGGGCTTAACGTGCTGGCGCGCGATTCCTCGTTCAACATCTTCGGACAGGTCGGGCTGCTTTACCTGATGTTCCTCGCGGGTCTGGAAATCGACATGTTTCACCTGCGGCTGAACCTCAGGCGCGGGGCGGTGTTCGGATTGCTGACATTCCTGATACCGATGGTGGTGGGAGTGCTGGCCAGTGTGTATGTGCTTCATACGCCGTGGCTTACAGCATTCCTGTTAGCGTCGATGTACGCCTCCCACACCCTGATCGCCTACCCCGTTGTGGCGCGCGTCGGCATCACCAAATCCCCGGCGGTGCTGATTTCGATTGTCGCGACCATCGTCTGCGTGGCCGGCGCCCTGTTAGTGCTGGCCGGGGCGGTGAACATCAACGAAACCGGGCACCTCTCGCTTACGCAGCTCCTCTGGCTGCTGGCGAAATCGGCGGCCTACTGCGGGCTGTTCCTCTACGCCTGTCCGCGCCTGACCCGCTGGTTTTTCAAGAATTATTCCGAGAAGGTCACGCAGTTCCTCTATGTGCTCACCATGGTGTTCCTCTCGGCATGGATGGCGCAGATCGTAGGGCTCGAACCGGTGCTCGGCGCCTTCTTCGCCGGCCTGGTGATGAACCGCTACATCCCGGTGTCGTCGCCGCTGATGAACTCCATAGAGTTCGTGGGCAACGCGCTGTTCATCCCCTACTTCCTGATAGGTGTCGGCATGATGATCGACCTGGCTGTGGTAGTCCGCGGCAACACCCTCTGGGTTGCCACGGTGATGCTCGTCGTGGCGCTCTTCAGCAAATGGCTCGCCGCCTATATCGCCCAGAAAATCTATCGGATGGAGCGGTGCGACCGTCAGGTGATGTTCGGCCTGACCACAGCCCACACCGCCGTGGCCCTGGCCGTGGTCACCATCGGCTACAACATGCTGCGCCCCGACGGCTCCCGGATGATGGATGAAACCATCCTCAACGGCACCATTCTGGTGATTCTCGTAACCTGCGCCATGGCCCCGATCGCCACCTCCGGCGCCGCCACCAAAATCAAGCTCCGCATGCTCGGCGACCCCGACAAGGCCGCCAAACAGCAGGCGCCGATTGTCGAGAAAGTGCTTGTTGCCGTGTCGAATCCCATCACTGCCGCGGCCCTCACCGAGCTGGCGCTGCTGCTTCGCCGCCGCAAGGAGGGGATGCGCTCCGACCGCTTCCACGCCATCCATGTGCGCAACGATAATTCACGGGCGTCGAAGGAGGTTGGCGCCAACTCGCTGCGGCTGGCCCGCGGCGCCGCCTCCGGAGCCGACGTGGCCCTGGAGACCATCGAGCGCTTCGACCTCAACACCGTCTCGGGCCTGCTGAACGCCGTGCAGGAGCGCGACATCTCGATGGTTGTGATGGGGATGCACCGCCGCTCTAACGTCATCGACACTTTCCTCGGGGGTAAAATCGAACAGTTCCTCGCCGGCACCAACCGTATGGTGGTGCTCTCGCGATGCTATATCCCGGTGAACACCGTCACCCGCATCTGCGTGTTCGTACCCCCGAAGGCCGAATACGAAATCGGTTTCCGGCAGTGGGTCGAGGCACTGGTCTCGCTGGCGCGTGACGTCGGCTGCCGCCTGATTTTCTGCGCCAACGCCGCCGGACGTTCGCTGATCGACGCCGTGATCCGCCGCGCCGGCTTCCAGATACGCCACGAATACCGCCCCGCCGACGGGGTGGATGATTTCATGCTCCTGGCCAACCGAGTGCTCGACGACGACCTCCTTGTTGTGGTATCGGCGCGCGCCAACACCCTGAGCTACACTCCCGAGATGACCGACGTGGCCCTGTTTCTGCAGCGCTATTTCGACAGCAACAACCTGCTGCTGCTCTACCCGGCGCAGGCCGTAGGGTCGCTCCCCTCGGCGGAGTCCCCGACCTCCGATCCGGCGTCGCCGCTGCCGCCGTCGTTTCAGGAATTCACCGCCGCGCAGATTGCCACCTTCTCCGATCCCCTCAACACCCGCGGGGCGCCTCCCCCCTCGCCGCTGCGCACTCTCCGCTCGCTCCTGCGCCGCCTCCTGACAAGGAAGTGACATCCTTACCGACGGATTCGGGAATGAAGTGCTGGATTTCGGATTGAAGCGCATGATTCGGGAATGAAGCGCGTGATTCGGGATTGAAGCACGTGATTCGGGATTGAAGCACGTATATTCAAGAACAAAGCGTAATAATTTTGGAGGTTTTTGGGGTGATTATTAGGAAGTTTGAGAAAAAATTTGTACCTTTGCACGATTTATTCGCAGTTTAGAAAAAATAACAAATAATGCTTAACCCTGTCAAGAAGACCATCACCTTGCCCGACGGCCGAGAAATCACCCTCGAGACCGGCAAACTTGCCAAGCAGGCTGATGGCGCGGTAGAGCTCCGCATGGGAAACACCATGCTCCTTGCCACCGTTGTTTCCGCCAAAGAGGCCGGAGAAGGCGTTGACTTTATGCCTCTCCAAGTTGATTACAAAGAGAAATTCTCCGCTGCCGGCCGTTTCCCCGGCGGTTTCCTCAAACGCGAAGGCCGCGCATCGGACTACGAGGTGCTGACCTCCCGTCTGGTTGACCGCGTGCTCCGCCCGCTGTTCCCCGACAATTACCACGCCGACACTTTCGTACAGATCACCATGTTCTCGGCTGACGGCGACGAGATGCCCGATGCCCTCGCCGGTCTGGCTGCTTCCGCTGCCATCGCCGTGAGCGATATCCCCTTCAACGGCCCCATCTCCGAGGTCCGCGTCGCCCGCATCGACGGCCAGTTCGTCATCGACCCCACCTTCTCGCAGCTCGAGAAGGCTGACATGGAGCTGATGGTCGGCGCCACCTACGACAACATCATGATGGTGGAAGGCGAAATGAACGAGGTATCTGAAAACGACCTCCTCGAAGCCCTCAAGGCCGCCCACGCCGCCATCAAGGAGCAGTGCAAGGCTCAGGAAGAACTCGCCGTTATGGCCGGCAAGACCGTCAAGCGCGAGTACTGCCACGAGGTCAACGACGAAGACCTCCGCAAGGATGTTCACGACAAGTGCTACGACAAGGCTTACGCCATCGCAAAGCAGGGTTGCGCCGACAAGCACTGGCGCGAAGATTCCTTCAACGCCATCTGCGACGAATACATCGAATCCCTCCCCGAAGAGGAGCGCGAAGAGAAGGCTCCCATGGTGAAGCGCTACTACCACGACGTTGAGCGCGAGGCCATGCGCCGCTGCGTTCTCGACGAGGGTGTCCGCCTCGACGGCCGCAAGACCACCGATATCCGCCCCATCTGGTGCGAGATCGACTATGTCCCCGGCCCTCACGGATCCGCAGTCTTCACCCGCGGCGAGACCCAGAGCCTCGCAACCGTAACCCTCGGCACCAAGCTCGACGAGAAGATTCTCGACGACGTGCTCAACCAGGGCCGCGAGCGCTTCCTCCTCCACTATAACTTCCCCCCCTTCTCCACCGGCGAAGCCAAGGCACAGCGCGGCGTAGGCCGCCGCGAAATCGGCCACGGCAATCTGGCACACCGCGCCCTCAAGCGCATGTTCCCGGATGACTTCCCCTACGTTTGCCGCGTGGTGAGCGATATCCTCGAGAGCAACGGCTCCTCCTCTATGGCCACAGTCTGCGCCGGCACCCTGGCGCTGCTCGACGCCGGTGTGAAGATGAAGCGCCCCGTCAGCGGTATCGCAATGGGTCTGATTTCCGATGACCATTCCGACAAGTACGCCATCCTGAGCGATATCCTCGGCGACGAGGACCACCTGGGCGACATGGACTTCAAGGTAACCGGTACCCGCGACGGTATCACCGCCACCCAGATGGATATCAAGTGCGACGGTCTGAGCTACGAAATCCTCGAGAAGGCCCTCAATCAGGCCAAGGAAGGCCGCATGCATATCCTCGACAAGATCCAGGAGACCATCGCCGAGCCCCGTGCTGACTACAAGCCCCACGTGCCCCGCATCGTCACCATGCTCATCCCCAAGGAGCTTATCGGTGCCGTCATCGGCCCGGGCGGAAAGGTTATTCAGGGTATTCAGGAGGAGAGCGGCGCAACTGTCTCCATCGACGAAATCCCCGAAGGTGGCCATATCGAGGTTGCAGCTGCCAACAAGGCTGCCATCGACAAGGCTCTCGAGATGATCAACCGCATCGTCGAGCTCCCCGAAGAGGGTAAGGTCTACACCGGCAAGGTGATGACCATCCAGGACTTCGGTGCTTTCGTTCAGTTCATGCCGAACCGCGACGGTCTGCTCCATATCTCCGAAATCTCCTGGGACCGTCTTCCCGACATGGAAGCCAGCGGCCTGAAGGAGGGCGATGAGGTAACCGTGAAGCTGATCGAAATCGACCAGAAGACCGGCAAGTACCGTCTGTCGATGCGCGCCCTTCAGCCCAAACCCGAAGGGTGGGTGGAGCCCGCCGAGCGTCCCCGCGGTCCGCGCCGCGAGCGCCCCGAAGGCGACCGTCCCCGCCGCAGCTTCGATGACCGCCGCCGCAACAACGACCGCGGTCCCCGCCGCGACGACGACCGTCCGCGCCGCGATGACCGCCCCCGTCGTCCGCGCCCCGAGGAGTAAATAGCCAATTCCATCCCCGTTATAAAAAGCCTTCCGAGCTCCGGCCCGGGAGGCTTTTTTGCGCCTCGGGGGGCGCCCGGGGGGCGCTGGGGCGCTCCTGCGGAGCGCCTGGACTCTTTTATCGCGCGAGCACGCGCGATAACGGAACGAAAGTTACCGAAGGCCGGTATCCGTCCGAAAAAAGCCGACCGAAGGCTTGGAAAAAAGTAGCCGGGGCGGCTGCGGGGGGCAACTGGGGTGCAAAAAGCCGCTGCGGGGGCGCAAAAAAGCGGGCCGCCGAGGAGGGCGGCCCGCTATGGGGCTATTGAAGCGCTAAGAGGCGCTATTGGGGGGCGCGGA
>CABUTS010000088.1 GCA_902494515.1 uncultured Muribaculaceae bacterium
GGGGCGCCGTCGAGGGTGTCGGCGCGGCGGAGCCACTGTCGGGCTGCCTGGCGGAGCTGGGCCGTCAGGCGTCGGTCGGGCTGCGGGGTGAAGCCTCCGCAGTCGTTGTATAGTGTGAAGATCCGGCGGCCGAGGGTCGCCATTTCTTCGGGTGCGGCGTTGGCGGGGGAGGAGAGAGTTTGGGTCATGGGAGAGCGTGGAGAGAGGTTGTTTCGGGTCGGAGGAGTCGGGCGTCGAGGTCTACGGTCCATTCGATGCCGGTGGCGCCGAGGATTTCGAGGCGGTAGATTGTGGTGCCTTTGTGGGTCGGGACGCTTTCGGAGGCGGCGTTTTCGCTGGCGGGGGCGCCGGGCTGGACGGCGGCGACGGTGGCCGAGAGGCCGCGGAAGAGGCCGCCGACGATTACCACGCGGTCGGCGGGTTGCAGGGGGATGGTGCCGAGGGGCTCGACGCGGTAGTCGGGGGTGAAGTGGCCGATGGTGAGCTGGAATTGCTCGAATTCGGCGTCGGGGATGGCGGCGTAGGTGGCGCCGGCGTCGGAGCCGTTGCGGTAGCACCAGGCGATGTCGCCGATCTGGCGGAAGAGGGGGGTGACGTCGGCCGGGAGGGAGCGGAAGAAGACGATGTCGGGGAGGAGAGGGCGGGAGTCGGCTACGCGGCGGCGGCCGATGCGCCTGACGATTTCTTCGTGGGGGTAGAAGATGTGTGGCCGCGCGAGGGGGGCGTTGAGCAGCCCGAGGCGGCGGGTGAGTTCGTCGAAACTGACGCGTGGACGCAGGCGCATTACGTACCAGCGTTTGCCCGGGAGGGTGAAGGCCTGGGCGACGCGCGCAGTCAGGGCAGAGGTCGCAGGCGCGGAATCGGCGTTGGCTTTTTCGGGGTCATCGGGCAGTTCGGTGTCGTTGGCCTTTTCGGTGTCATCGTCCATCTCTGCGTTCTTGACAAGCGCAAGATAGGGGAGCGCTGCGGGGACTTCGCCGGCGGCGGCGAGGATGGCTTCGGGGTCGGCTCCTTGGCGGAGGGCGGCGGCGCACCAGTAGCTGCGGAGCGTAGTCGCGGCGTCGCCGTACCATGGCAGCCGGGCCAGGAGGAGCCGGCGGTGAAGGCTGCCGGCGATTTTTTCGTTTACAAACCGCCCTTCGCGCAGGAGTTCAAAGGTGCGGACTTCGGCCGGGGAGGCTCCGCGGCGCGATGCTGCGGCGGTTACCATGCTGATGAACCGGTCGAGCTGTGCGGAGGTCAGGGCCCCTTGCCAGACGGATTCGCCGACATCTTTGAGGCTCTGTTTCAGCTGCTTGAAGAGCGGCGAGGGTGCTGCGAGACCCTCCTTGACGGCGGAGGTGTAGAGGCCGCTGAGCACGCTGAGGTATAGAGCGGCGGTGCGGAATGAGGTGCCTCCGGCGCCCATGGCTATGATCCAGCGGGTCGCGAGGGCGGCGTCGGAGAGGCTGTCGGGCGTTTCCAGCGAGCGGATGAACCCCTCGAAGGAATCGAGGGCCCAGCTGTAGGCCTTGCCTTTGGCGGCGGCCCGTTCGCGGAAGAATGGGAGGAATGACAGGAGCACCGGTGGGGGAGGTCGCGATTTTTTTTTAAGCGGAGGCTCGGGTCAGAGCATTGTTTTCGACCCCCTTATGCCGGATTTTGCGCGGCGAAAGGAGTTAACATACTGACTGACAGAGGATACATTGCTCGAATTCCGGGGCTCGGAATACCCGGAATGGCATGCAAAATGGCAAATGTGGTTTCCCATAAGCTAAATGCGGTGCAAAATTACGGAAAAAGGGTCAAATTACCCCCCCCCAACGTTAAACAATGTTAAACAAGCAAAATTTGCCCTCCTGAAGCAACTTCATGCCGCCGGGACGAGCCTTCGGGACGTCGGCCTTGTTTCCGGATTTTTCTGCCTCGCTCAGGCTTGGCAAGAGCTTCGATTCGGCTTTGTTCCGGCCTCGTGCCCCTTCGCTCCCTGCAATTTTCGGGCGGGAAAGTTGAATAATTGAGGGGAAAAAGCTAATTTTGCAGCATGAATGTCGGACAACATACCTTCTGGCAGCCGGGCGCGCTTCTGTGCCTGGCCTCGGCGTTGCTGATAGCTGCGCTGCCGGGGTGCATGAAGTGGGATTACGACGACAAGCCGGAGGATTTCGAGGCGGCTCCGACCGGACTTTTCGTGCTCTGCGAGGGGAATTTCCAGTATGGAAACGCCACCCTGAGCTACTACGATCCGTCGGCCAAAACGGTTCAGAATGAGGTGTTTATGCGCGCCAACGGCATGCGCCTCGGCGACGTCGCGCAGTCGATGACCATCTACGGCGGACGTGCCTGGATTGTGGTGAACAACTCCCATGTGATCTTCGCCGTCGACCCCGATACTTTTCGCGAAGTCGGCCGCATCGAGGACCTGACGTCACCGCGCTTCATCCATTTCATTTCCCCCGAAAAGGCCTACGTCAGCCAGATCTGGGACAACCGAATTTTCATCGTCAACCCGCAGACATACAGCATCACGGGGCATATCCGTGTGCCCGGAATGACCATGGAGAGCGGCTCCACGGAGCAGATGGTGCAGCAGGGACGCTACGTCTACTGCAACTGCTGGAGCTACAACAACACCATAATTAAAATAGACACCGCCACCGACGAGGTTGTCGGCAGCCTGGCGGTCGGAATCCAGCCGCAGTCGATCGCGCTGGACGTCAACGGCTACCTTTGGGCGCTGACCGACGGCGGCTACGACGGCTCGCCCTACGGCTACGAGGCACCGCGGCTTTACCGCATTGACACTGAGAGTTTTACCATTGACCGGGAGTTTCGCTTCCGCCTCGCCGACGCCCCGCGCGACCTGCAGCTCAACGGCCGCGGCGACGAACTTTACTGGGTGAACGGCGACATCTGGCGCATGAGCGTCAACTCGCAGCGGCTTCCCGCCGAGCCGTTTCTGCCGGAGCGTGGTACGAAGTATTACGCACTGACAGTCAGCCCGTTGACGGGCGAAGTATATGTTGCCGACGCCATCGACTACCAGCAGCAGGGGATGATTTACCGCTACAGCCCCGAGGGGGAGCTGCTCGACGAATTCTATGTTGGCATCAACCCAGGCGCGTTCTGCTGGAAAACCGCGAAAGGGGGTGAAGAATGAAACGTTTGAATGTCAGCTGCGTGGCTCGCGGGCTGCTTCTGCTTATGCTCGTCTGTCTTCTTTTCCCTGAGCTGAAAGCCCAGAAAACCTCCGACCGGATCCGGCGCTTGGGCGAAGTCACCGTAACCGGCCGGCGCCCGATGCGCGACATCGGCGTGGTGAAAACCGCCTTCGACTCGGTGACGCTCAAGGAGAATATCGCCCTGTCGATGGCCGACATCCTGACCTTCAATTCGCCGGTTTTCGTGAAAAGTTACGGCCGCGCCACCCTCTCGACGGTCGCTTTTCGCGGCACCTCGCCGAGCCATACCAAGGTGACCTGGAACGGCATGCAGATCAATAACCCGATGCTCG
Organism: uncultured Muribaculaceae bacterium; assembly: GCA_902494515.1. Taxonomy (GTDB): domain Bacteria; phylum Bacteroidota; class Bacteroidia; order Bacteroidales; family Muribaculaceae; genus UBA7173. Next base: position 3,494 of record CABUTS010000088.1, read on the forward strand.
GCATGACCGACTTCTCGACCATTCCCTCCTATTTCGTGGACCGCGCGCAGCTGCTCCACGGCACCTCGTCGGTGAACGAATCGGGCGGCGGGCTGGGCGGACTGGTGCAGCTGAGCACTGTCGCCGACGCGCCGGAAGGCATCGCCGCGCAGTATGTCCAGGGGATCGGGTCGTTCCGCACGTTCGACGAATTCCTGCGCGTCACCTTCCACAACAACCGCTGGACAACCTCCACCCGTGTGGTATATTCCTCATCGCCAAACGATTACACCTACATCAACCACGATAAAAAGGTCAACATCTACGACCCCGACCACAACATAATCGGCCAGTATCACCCCAAGGAAAAGAACCGCTCCGGTTCCTACAAGGACTTCCACGCCCTGCAGGAGGTGTATTATTCGCTCGGCCCGCATGACCGCCTGGGGCTGAACGCGTGGTTCATCAGCTCCAACCGCGAGCTGCCGATGCTTACCACCGACTACGGTTCGGAGCGCGCCTTCGAGAACCGTCAGCGGGAAAACACGCTGCGGTCGGTGCTCTCCTATGACCACACCGCCTCGCAGTGGTCGCTGGCCGCGAAGGGGGGCTACGCGCACACCTGGATGGCCTACGACTACCGCCGCGAGCTGTCGGAAGGGAACTGGGCCGCCATGACCCGCTCGCGCAGCCGCGTGAACACCCTTTTCGGCCAGGCGCAGGGGAGCTACACCCCGTCGCGCCGCTGGCTGTTCAATGCCGGAGTGTCTGTGTATCAGTATTTTGTACGCTCCGAGGACAAGAACATCATCCTTCAGGACGGCGATCGCGCCATTGTAGGCTACGACAAGGCGCGGGTTGAGATGTCGGCATCCGTATCGGCCAAATGGCAGCCGGTCGACCCGCTGGGCCTCTCGGTGGTGCTCCGTCAGGAGAGTTTCGGCGACCGTACGGCACCGTTGATTCCGGCGTTTTTCATTGATTATCAGGTGATTGGAACCGAATGGGGCGGACTGCCCGTGGCGCTGACGCTGAAAAGTTCGGTGAGCAAAAACTACCGTTTCCCCTCGCTCAACGACCTATATTTCCTCCCCGGCGGCAACCCTGACCTTAAGAGCGAAAGCGGCTTCAGCTACGATTTCGGCGCTGATTTCCGGATTGCCCGGTCCGACCGATTTGCGCTGAGTGCCGGGGCCACATGGTTCGACTCGCATATCGACGACTGGATTCTCTGGCTGCCGACCCCCAAAGGCTTTTTCTCTCCGCGCAACGTCGGGAAGGTGCACGCCTACGGTATTGAGAGTCGCGCGAACCTGGAGCTGCAGCCGTTCCGGGGCTGGCTGCTCGATCTGAACGCCACCTACTCCTGGACTCCGTCGATCAACCGGGGCGCGAAAATGTCGCCTGCCGATCAGTCGGTCGGGAAACAGCTGCCGTATGTGCCGCGGCATTCCGCTACGCTCACGGGGCGCCTCTCCTGGCGCAACTGGTCGTTCCTCTACAAGTGGGCGTATTACTCCGAGCGCTTCACCATGTCGAGCAACGACTACACCCTCTCGGGCCACCTGCCGGCATACTTTATGAGCAATATCTCGCTCGAAAAGGGGCTGTTTTTCAGGCCGGTAGATCTGCAGCTGAAGCTGGCGGTGAACAACCTTTTCGACGAGGACTACCTCTCGGTGCTGTCGCGGCCGATGCCCGGCATCAATTTCGAATTTTTCGTCGGAATAACCCCGAAGTTCGGGAAAAAGAAAGTGGAGGTGCCTAATTTTTAAGAATATATGCAATATGTTGGAAATTAGAAATATAAAGTGGCTTATAATGCTGATTGCAGGGATTCTGTCAGCTGCTCTCTTTGTGGGCTGTTCAGCCCGGGAGGGGAGCGCCGCCGATTTCAGCGTTGAGCTATATAAACCGCAGTATGCCGGAGGGTTCGAAATCCTCGGCAAAGAGGGTAGCGCGAGCACACTGATCCGCGTCCGTGACCCCTGGCAGGGGGCTGACAGCGTTGTCACTGAGCTGTTTATCGCCCGTGGCGGCGAGGATGCCCCGGCCGGATTCGAAGGGCAGGTGGTCGAGGGTGACGCCCGGCGGATTGTGGCGATGTCGTCGACACATATCGCTATGCTCGACGCCTTCGGAGCTGTTCGGACCGTGGTCGGAGTCTCCGGCATCGACTACATTTTCAACAGAGATATTCAGGCACGCCGCGACAGCGTCGGTGATGTCGGGTATGAGGGAAACGTGAACTATGAGCGGCTGATGTCGCTCGACCCCGACCTCGTGTTGCTCTATGGCGTCAACGGCGCCAGCGCGATGGAGGGGAAACTCCGCGAGCTCGGCATACCATATATGTATGTGGGGGATTACCTCGAGGATTCCCCCCTCGGAAAGGCCGAATGGCTTGTGGCTCTGGCCGAAATCACCGGGCGGCGCGAGGCCGGCGTGAAGGCTTTCGCCGGAATCCCCGAACGGTATAATGCGCTGAAACAGAAGGTGGAAGCTGCCGGATTGGACCGCCCGAAAATCCTGCTGAACACCCCCTACAACGATGCGTGGATGATGCCGCCGGTCGACAGCTATGCCGCCCGGCTGGTCCGCGATGCCGGTGGGGTATTGGCTTACGACCGGAATACCTCCAACAGTTCCGTAGCGGTGGATATGGAGGAGGCGTATATGCTTGCTGACCAGGCATATGCGTGGCTTAATACGGGCGCGGCGAACACCCTGGAGGATGTCGCGGCGCTCTGCCCGAAGTTCACCGATACTCCCCCCTTCCGCGAGGGACGGATCTACAACAACAACCTCCGTTCGACTCCGGCCGGAGGCAACGACTACTTCGAATCGGCCGTTGTGAACCCCGACCTCGTGCTCCGCGATATGGTCCGGATTTTCCATCCGGAACTTGTCGAAGAGGATTTTGTTTACTATAAGAAACTGAATTGAACGAACATGACTCATCTTAATGATGTGGCTAATTCTCAATAAATCAGAAAATTGAAATCAAGAACGTCCATATTGTTTGTGGCTTTCACGGCGCTGATGCTGCTGTTGTTCTGCCTGGACCTGTCGGTGGGGTCGGTCCGCATCCCGCTCGAGCAGGTGTGGGGAGCGCTGACAGGCGGCGACTGCCCGCGTGCTACGGCCAAAATTATCCTCAACATCCGCCTGATCAAGGCCATAGTAGCCCTGCTCGCCGGCGCAGCGCTGTCGGTGAGCGGCCTGCAGATGCAGACGCTGTTCCGCAACCCGCTGGCTGGACCTTATGTGCTGGGTATCAGCTCCGGAGCGAGCCTCGGCGTTGCGCTGGTGGTGCTCGCCGGGGTCGGCTCGACGGTTGGTGTTGCCGGAGCCGCCTGGATTGGCGCCGGGACCGTGCTGCTGGTGATAGCCGCGGCAGGCCACCGTATCAAGGATATTATGGTAATCCTGATTCTCGGCATGATGTTCTCCTCCGGAGTCAGCGCCATCGTGCAGATCCTGCAATATATCAGCCGCGACGATGCCCTTAAAACGTTCGTAATCTGGACGATGGGTTCGCTCGGCGATGTCACCGCCGGGCAGCTATGGGTTCTCCTGCCGGCTGTCCTCGCCGGGCTGATTCTCGCCGTCCTGACCATCAAACCGCTCAATATGCTGCTCTTCGGCGAGGAATATGCCGTGACCATGGGGCTGAATATCCGCCGTTCGCGCGGACTGCTTTTCCTATCGACGACGCTTCTGGCTGGCACTGTGACGGCTTTCTGCGGCCCGATTGGCTTCATCGGACTGGCCATGCCGCACGTAACCCGGATGATTTTCAGGAACTCCGACCACCGTGTGCTCATCCCCTCCACCATCCTCACCGGCGGCTGCGTGATGCTGCTCTGCGACCTCGTCTCCAAACTGTTCACCCTCCCCGTCAACGCCATCACAGCTCTCGTCGGCATCCCCGTGGTGGTGTGGGTGGTGCTGAGAAATAAATCCCTGACGTCATGATCGAACTGCGTGATTTTTCAATCGGTTACGGCTCCCGGCAGCTGCTTGCCGGGGTCAGCACCCGTTTCCCCGGCGGCTGCCTGACGGCTCTGATCGGGCGCAACGGGTCCGGCAAGTCGACGCTGCTGCGGGCCATAGCGGGACTAAATCCCCGTTATCAGGGAGATATCCTTATCGACGGCCAGAATCTCCGCTCGCTCAGTGCTCCGCAGCTGGCCCGCCGGGTGGCGTTCGTCAACACCGAGCGGACGCGCATCCCGAACCTGCGCTGCCACGACGTCGTGGCCATCGGCCGCGCACCCTACACCAACTGGATCGGACGCATGCAGGAGACCGACCGGGAGGCCGTTGAGAGCGCTCTCGAGGCGGTCGGAATGGCTGATTACGCCGGGCGCACCATGGACACTATGAGCGACGGCGAATGTCAGCGAGTGATGATTGCCCGGGCACTGGCCCAGGACACCCCGACAATACTGCTCGACGAGCCGACCTCGTTTCTCGATATTCCCAATCGCTATGAGCTTGTGAACCTGCTGCTTAGCCTCGCTCACGACCGCGGGAAATGCATCCTCTTCTCCACCCACGAACTCCCTCTGGCCCTCGAGCTCTGCGACTCCATCGCCCTCATCCTCCCCCCC
>CABUTS010000089.1 GCA_902494515.1 uncultured Muribaculaceae bacterium
AGTCGGATGCTGAGCCATCACGATGCGATTGTTCTCATTCAAATTAAACATAGCGTTTTTGTTTGCAAAGTTAGCAAGCAAAAGCGCTACGCAAAAGCCGGCCGTTTTCGGACGGATACCAATGTGTTGAATTGCGATACCTCTTGTAGTCAATTTTTCTGACCTATTTTCTGACCTATTTCTGACCTATTTTCTGACCTATTTCTGACCTATTTTCTGACCTATTTCTGACCTATTTCTGACCTATTTTCTGACCAGTTATAGGTCTGAAAAGAGGCTGTATCGTAATATGATTTAATTGCGATACAGCCCGGGATATAATGTGATTAAAACAAAGGGGCAATGGGGGGATGTACAGAAAAATGAAAAGTGTGTTTCTTCACAGAAACACACCTCCCTCATAACCAAAATTCAAGTATATATGTTCTTTTCGTCTAACAAACGTTTCATTCTGTTTTATCCTTCGTGCGTGGCGGAATTCATTATGAACTGCTTCGTTCCCTGTTTCTAAAATCCACGGGAATGGGAGTTTCCGCTGGCGTCGTTTGCCGTTGGGTCCGACGTGCGGGCCTTAATTGACTGTGGTGCAAAATTACAACACGAAATCTCAAATTCATTATTTTGTTTGTTAAAACGTGTTAAATTATACATAGGGGTGAAATATCAGCTACATCTTGTTGCTATTTCGTTAACAAATGTCTCCTATTTTGCATCAATTGCAGCCAGAATGCTTCCAAACGTTTTATAATTTCCCCCGCAGCCTTATATTTGCTGAATGTAGGTGCGATTATGTTGCGGGGTGGAGTTCCGTCAGTATTGTTCGGTGGCGGAGGGGAAGGTCACATCCTTGACGTCGGTGATGTACTGCTTCAGGGCGCCGTCGATGACACTCTGCAGGTCGGCATACAGGCGGAGGAACTTCGGCTTGAAGCCCTGGTTCATGCCGAGCATGTCGTTGACCACGAGCACCTGGCCGTCGACGCCGCTGCCGGCTCCGATGCCGATTACGGGTATGGAAATCGACTCGGCTACTTTCCGGGCCAGTTCGGCGGGCACTTTTTCAAGCACAAGGGCGAAGCAGCCGATTTCCTCGACCATCTTGGCATCCTCCAGGAGGCGCTGTGCTTCGGCTTCCTCCTTGGCGCGGATGCCGTAGCCGCCGAATTTGTTCACGCTCTGCGGGGTCAGGCCCAGGTGGGCCATGATGGGAATTCCGGCCGAGAGGATGCGCTCGAGCGACTCACGGATTTCGCGGCCACCTTCGAGCTTCACGGCGTTGCAGCCGGTCTCCTTCATCACCCTCACGGCGTTGTGGAGGGCGCCGACGGGGTCGCCCTGATATGTGCCGAAGGGCATGTCGGCTACGACGAGCGCACGCTCCACGCCGCGGACCACGCAGCGGGTGTGGTAAATCATTTCGTCGAGGGTCATCGGCAGGGTGGTTTCATTGCCGGCCATGACGTTTGTGGCGGAGTCGCCTACGAGAATCACGTCCATCCCGGCGCCGTCGACCAGACGCGCCATGGAGTAGTCGTAGGAGGTGAGCATTGCTATTTTCTCCCCTTCAGCCTTCATTTTGCGCAGGGTGGCGGTGGTGACTTTGCGGGGTTTGTCAACAGTGTTGGTAGACATTTCTTACGGTGGGTTATGAAGCGAAAGGCCTTCTCTGCCCCGCGGAGGCGGGGAGAGAGGCCTTTCATGATATCGTTGTTCAGGTTTCCGTCAGGCTTAAAGCTACGGGCGGTAAGGCGTCCGGGCTACGGCTTATTTCTTTTCGCCGACCTGAAGGTTGGCGCGGTCGTAGAGCTTCTCGATGTCGAGCTGATGCGACTGGCCGTAGGTGGGATACTTGTCCATCACCTCTTTGTAGAGCTTGGCTTCCTCGGCATGGTTGTTCTGGGCAGCGTAAACGCGGGCCAGTTTCAGCATGAAGTATGGGGTGTAGGCGGGGTTGTCGTCGCTCTGGCTGATGGCTTTATTGTAGCAGCCGACAGCGTCTTCGAGCTTGTCGAGGTTCACATAGCAGTCGCCCTGCAGGGAGTAAGCGGCAGCGCCGATGATATCCTCCTTGGGAGCGTATTCTTTGGCGTAATCGAGAGCCTTCTGGTATTCTCCCTTGTTGTAAAGGAGAATGGCAGCCTCGAGGTTGGCGCGGTTGCCGGCGTCATAGCCGTAATCTTCAGCTACCTGCATGTACTGTGCAAGTGCTACGGAGTCGTTGCCCTGAGCCAGGGAGAGGTCGGCGGCGCCGATAGCGTCGTTGGCTTTGGTGATGCCGGGACCGCGGAAGAAGTAGACGTAGGCCAGAACGATAATCACCAGAGCCACAACTACTAACGACCAGATGGTGATGGCTTTCTTGTTGTCCTGCACCTTGGTAGTCATGGAAGTCAGGCTGTCGTTGACAGCGTCCAGACCGGTTTCTTCGGTTTCAGATTTCTTTTTTGACATGGAATATGATTTGTTTATTTTTTTTCAAAACATGGAAAAGCGCGCCGGACCGGAGCATGCCGGGCACGGCAACGGGAGTTGTTCGGTGTCGGTTTCGGGATTAATCCGAGGCTGTCCGGGCGAACGTAATGCGCTTTGAACCGCAAAATTACGCATTTAGCCCGAATTTGCCAAAAAAAATCGGTTTTTTTGCCATTTTTTCATTTTTAAGCAGTAACTTTGAACTCCGCTTCAGGCAAAAGTCTCTCCGGCCCACTCTTTTGGCCCTGATTTCTTGCCCCCGGTGTATTTTGTAAACCCCTTTTTCTGACATATCATGGAACATCTTGAAATCAAGGTCCCCTGTGAAATCCTGACCTACGAAGAACTCACCCCTGAAGACGCCGAGCTCGTAGCCCGCGCCCGGCAGGCAACCTATCGTTCCTACGCGCCCTATTCCCATTTCAGTGTCGGAGCCGCCATCCTTCTCGACAACGGCATAACCATTGAGGGTGCAAACCAGGAAAACGCGGCCTACCCCTCCGGCACTTGCGCCGAACGCTCCGCCTGCTACTACGCCCACGCTACCTACCCTGAAGCGCATTTCCGCAAAATCGCCATCGCTGCCCGTGCCACCGACGGCCAGTTCACCCCCGACCCCACAGCCCCCTGCGGCGCTTGCCGACAAGCCCTCCTCGAATACGAAAAACTCGCCGGAGCACCCGTCGAAGTCCTCCTTGCCTCCGCCGACCGCGTCTGCCGTCTCCCCTCCATTGCCTCCCTCCTCCCCCTCTCCTTCGCGGACTTCTCCTGATTCCCCCTTCTACTCCCTTCCCCTTTGCCGTTTTTCGGTCTCCCAGAAAAACTTTCTCCCTGAACTAATATACAGTTTATAAATCATCTTGTATCATGATTTGTCGTCTGCTTCTGATTATCGCTCTTTTCATATCATTCGTCTCGTCTGCATCTTACGGGCAGAATTTCACTATATCAGGGCGTATAACTGGTCTGCAAAAAGGTGACACTCTTCATTTTGACCGGATCATATTGCCTGTATTTGATCGGGACCCTGCTTTCGACATTATTGTAGAGCAGCCGGATTCTTTTTCATATTCCGGAATGCAGGACCACGATCAGAACTATTCTATGACGTATCTGCCGAAGGCAGGATCTGTGGCCGACAGCGACAGGTGCTGGATAGGTGTTATTGTTAGGGCCGGTGACAAAATTACGCTTTCAGGTAATACTGATGAGATATATTATTGCCGACTCGGCGGGGGTATCTACAGTGATCCTATGCTTGACAGATATCTGCAGCTCAGTGACTCGCTCGGGCTGGTTCGCTGCGGTTATCTGAGAAAATCCATGGAGGCACTGGCCGCGAATGATACTGTCAGCGCAATACATTATAGCGATCTTTTCAATAATTTCGGCCGCTCCGGTTCCGACCCCGGTTTTGACAGATTGCATCAGGCCAAGGACGCCTACAGAAATGCCTGTCCCGCCGGGAGCCTGTATCTGCTTGTAAGTTCGTTGGAGGAAGTAAACTACAGTCCTCTCGACAAATCGAAAGAGTTTTATGAATCACTGAGCCCCGAACTTAAGGATAGTTACTACGGACAGCTGTATAACGACGCGATATACACAATCGAAAATCTGGCCGTAGGAAAGCCGGTTCCTCCGTTCTCGGTAATTACGACAGATGATAAAAAGCTGACCGACAAGGATTTCAATGGCAAATATCTGCTTATTTATCATTGGGGTCTGTGTCCGGGTTCCATGATGATTGACAGGAACGTTCGGGAGCTATATGACAAATATTCCGGAAAAGGTCTGGAAATCCTGGGGCTTACAGAATCTATGGAAACCATCAGTCAGTTGTATGACCAGTTGTCTGACGATGCTTTATTGCCGAACGGCGAGAACATGAAACTGACATTGGCAAATATGCTCCACCACCCATGGAGCGAGGTTGAGACCGCTACGAGCCATCCCGACAACAAACTGCTGAGCGACACCTTCCGCATCAGCGGCTGGCCATTCTTCATATTGATCGGTCCGGACGGCAAAATTTGTGTCCGCGGTTTCTCTGAAGCCTTCACCGCAGCCGGCTATCTCCTCGAAAAGGAACTGAAATAACTGATATTCTTTTGTTTGGCGCCTTTGTTTGGCGCCTTTGTTTGGCGCCTTTGTTTGCCGTCTGTTTGCCGTCTGTTTGCCGTCTGTTTGGATGCCTTTTATTTGGAGCAAAATAAAAATCCGTTGTAAGTGAGTAACTTACAGCGGATTTGATTTAGTGGAGTACAGCGGACTCGAACCGCTCACCTCGACACTGCCAGTGTCGCGCTCTAGCCAGATGAGCTAGTACCCCGGGTTTTGCGATGCAAAGGTATGAACTATTTTTGACATGGCCAAATTTTTCTGCAACTTTTTGCAAATTTTGCAGAAAAATATGATGTATGATGTAATCAGGCCGCTGTCAGGAGGGGGAGAAGCGGAGGGGGAGCGGGGTGGGGAGGTCGGTGAAGCCGCCGGGGAAGTCGGGGGCTACGCCGGGGATGCTGCCGGCAAGGGGGGCGTTGATGTAGGCGGGAGCGCCGTTGATCCAGGTCTGCTCCACGCGGAAGTTGAGGTGCTGACCGGCATAGGGGGTCCAGCCGCAGGGGCTGAGGACGTTGGAGTTGTCGATGACGTAGTTGCAGTCGGGGTTGATGATGACCAGGTCGGCCATGAAGCCGGCGCGGATGAAGCCGCGGCGGTCGATGCTATAGAGCCGCGCGGGGTTGGAGCACATTTTCTCAACCACGGTTTCGTAGCTGAAATATCCTTTGCGGGCGAGTTGCAGCATGATGGGGAGGGAGAACTGCACCGAAGGCATTCCGGAGGCGGAGGTCAGGGCGTTACCCTCCTTCTGGCTCAGAAGATGCGGGGCGTGGTCGGTGGCTATGATGTCGATGCAGCCGTCGGCCACGGCGCGGAGGAGCGCCCGGCGGTCGGCTTGGGTTTTGATCGCGGGGTTGCATTTTGTGAGACCGCCGGTGGTCAGCAGCGAGGTGTCGTCGAACATCAGGTAGTGGGGGCAGGTCTCGGCGGTGATCCGTTTGCTGGTTATGGGAGCGTCGGAGAAGAAATTCAGCTCGTCGGCTGTGGTGACGTGCATCACGTGTAGACGCGCGCCGGTTCGTTTGGCGAGTTCCACGGCGTGGCTGGTGGCCTCGATGCAGGCTTCGCGGCTGCGGAGGGTGGAGTGGAGCTCAAGAGGAATCCCCCCGGGATACTGCGCGGTAAGGCGCTCGCGGTTGGCGGCGATGATCCGTTCGCTCTCGGCATGGCAGGCGATTACCCCGTGGTAGCTGCGGAAGAGCTGCGCTATGGTGGATTCGTCGTCGACCAGCATATTGCCGGTCGAGGAGCCGAGGAACAGTTTCACGCCCGGCACGCGGGTGAAGTCGGCGCGGAGCAGCTCGTCGAGATTATCGTGGGTGGCCCCCATGAAGAAGGCGTAGTTTGCGGCGGAAACCTCGGCGGCGCGGGCCATTTTGGCCTCCCAGGCCTCGATGGTGGTGGTGGCCGGGCGGGTGTTGGGCATGTCGAAGAATGAGGTTACGCCGCCGGCCACGGCGGCGCGGCTCTCCGAGGCGATGTCACCCTTTTCGGTCATTCCCGGGTCGCGGAAATGGACATGCTCGTCGATGACGCCGGGAAGCACCATCTTCCCTTCGCAGTCCACAACGTCGTAGAGATCGCGGTCGACGTCGCGGAGGTCGATACGGCCGTAATCCACGCGGCGAAACATCCCGGTGGATACCTCGATAACGCCGACGAAGCGGAAACCTTCGTTGAAAATCAGGCCGTTGGCAAAGAGAATCGGTTTCATGTGTTATTTTTCTGAAGTTTCAGCAGCTTTCTCCGAAACGGGTGTGTCCGAGGCTGCTTCCCCGCAAGCGGCTGCGGACGCTTTCGGGTATTTGCGGGTCCAGGAGGAGATTTTCAGACGAATCACGCCGAAGAAGGCCTCGGAGAAGATGCCCGACGACATCTTGGAGATGCCGAGCACGCGGTTTACGAAGACGATGGGGACCTCGCCGACGGTGAATCCGCAGCGCACGGCGGTGAATTTCATCTCGATCTGGAAGGCGTAGCCCTTGAAGCGGATCTTGTCCAGCTCCATGGTTTCCAGAACGTTGCGGCGGTAGCAGCAGAAGCCGGCGGTGGTGTCCATGATCTTCATGCCGGTGATGGCGCGGACATATTTCGAGGCGAAATAGCTCATCAGCACGCGCCCCATCGGCCAGTTCACCACATTCACCCCGGTGAGGTAGCGCGAGCCGACAGCCACATCCATCTCGCCGGAGGCTACCGCCTCGCGCAGGGCCACGAGGTCCTTGGGGTTATGCGAGAAATCGGCGTCCATCTCGAAGATGTAGTTGTATCCGGGGTTCTGCAGGGCGCGCTTGAATCCGGAGATGTAGGCGGTTCCGAGGCCGAGTTTCCCCTTGCGCTCGAGCAGGTCGATGCGGCCGGGGTGTTCCTCCATTTTTCGCCGTACAATTGCGGCGGTGCCGTCGGGAGAATTGTCGTCGACGACGAGAATATCGAAGCGTACGGGCAGGTCAAGGACCGCCTCGATGATGGCCGCGGCATTCTCTTTTTCGTTATACATCGGGATGATAACCACCGAATCGCTTTTCTGTTCCATGGAGTGGGGCGTGTGAATCAGTGTGACTGATTGTGAGATGGGATGAATTGAGTTACAAAATTACATCGAAGTTACAGAAACTCCAAATTTACGGGGAATTTTTTCGGAAATTTTAGCTGCCTGCCTCGTTTTTTTCGCTTTGGACAGGCGTTCCCCGGCGCCAGGCGGCCGTTTTTTCGCCTCTTCGGGATAAAAATTGCCTAAAAACGGCGGCGGATGAAACTTTTCGGGGTAACTTTGCGACAAAGTTAATGAATGAAAAAAGCAACGCTGTTGATTGATGAAAAGCAACGCTGACACCCAGACGCTCCGCCGGGACTTTGAGGATTTCCTCCGCCAATATGACGGGGTAATCCGCAAGGTATGCTACTTCTATGCATCCGACGCCGACGACTTCGACGACCTGCATCAGGAGGCGATGATCAACCTCTGGCGGGGCTTCGGACAGTTCCGCGGCGACTCGCGGATTTCGACGTGGGTCTACCGTGTGAGCCTGAACAGCTGCGTGAGCTACTTCCGGCGCCACAAACGTGGCCGGGAGTCGGTTTCGATCGACAGCGTCGCAGACCTCGTGGCCGAGGACGACGGGAAAGCCGCCATGCTGCGCCAGATGTACCGCATGATCAACCTTCTGGGCCCCTCCGACAAAGCCATCGTGCTTCTGTGGCTCGAAGAGCGCTCCTACGAGGAGATCTCCGACATCATGGGCATCGGCCGCAACACGGTGGCTTCGCGCCTTCGCCGCGCCAAAGAGAAGCTCCTGACCTTCCGCGACGCCGGTTCTCCCTGATCCCCCGCGGCCGCCGCCTGATCGCCGCC
>CABUTS010000090.1 GCA_902494515.1 uncultured Muribaculaceae bacterium
GGGGTTAGCGGCGGGAGAGGAGGCTGGAGAACATGGCGCGGCCGAAGCGGCAATAGATGCATTTGGTTTGCTCGCAGTATTCGCGGCGGAGCTGTATGAGGGCCTGGGTGTCGAAGGCATCGCGGGCGGTGATGCCGGCTGAGGCGAAGAGGCGGACGTCGCGGTTGTCTTCGGCGCCGATGCCGTGGAGTAGTTCGGGGATGTCGGCCATGGTGTCGACGTCGCCGCGGGCTGTGGCGCGGGCCAGCAGCAGGGGGATGACAACGTTGATGAGCAGGCGGTCGATGGAACTCCGTGAAAGCACTCGCGGGGAGGGGTTACCGGCGGCGTGGGCGGCGGTGCCGGGAACGGTGATGCCGGGCGCGGGGGAGTCGAATGTGTAGCGGGTGGCCCAGAAGCCGGTCAGGGGGATGTCGAAGACTTTGCGGAGGGAGTCGAGCGAGGGGAGTGACGGGGCTTCGGCCACTTCGCAGTGACCGTAGCAGAGGGCTGCTTCGCGCAGGGTTTTCTCGCGCAGTGCGCGCTGCGTCATTACGATATCGTCAAGGGCGCCGATTAGCGAGAAGCCTTTGTGGATGCGCTGGGCCAGGAATGCCAGGCGGCGGTGGGGGAAGTTCTGCGGCCTTGTGCGGGCCATTTTCCACTGGAGGGGCAGCGGTGTGAGGCTGAATTTGTGGGCCATGAAATGGAACTCCTGCCTCATGCGGGTGATATACGAATCCTCGTCGGACCGTTCTGCCGGAATCAGCCCGGCCTGACCGAAAATCAGCGCCTCCATGGTCAGGAGGTCGTCGCGGTGGCGGTTGAGAAAGCGAAGCGGAAGGTTCTTGGCGAGCGTCTCGAACGGCTGGGAGTTCAGCCCGAAGCCAAGCGCCCGGGCGAGGGTGATGTAAGCGGCTGATTCCCAATCGCCTTCGGAAAACTTTACCAGGTCGAGGATGCGCTCCGATTTCATGTAGAGACGCTCGAGACCGAGGGCGGTGACCCACTCGGTGATGTAGACCGGAGGGAGATTCCGGATAGTGCCGAGGCAGGGGAGGGAGCTCGCGGCGGACTGCATCATGGCGTTGCAACGCTGGCCGTCGTCGGGTGAACAGGGGACGGTGATCTGCGGAATTATCGTGCCGTCGGGGCGCAAAACCTGCGCGTCGTCGGTCTGCACGACATGAAGGATGACAGTGTCGTAGGCGTGGTCGTGGTCATGACCGTGGCGATACCAGTCGGAGGCGCGGACATGGATTTCGATGTTGCCGTACCATCGCTGGCCGTTGATTTCGATTGAAGCGTTGAAGAAGTCCGGGCCGGCGTTCTCGTTGAGGATGCCGGGGTGGATGATTGAAACCTTCTGTCCGTCGGCCGTGCGGAGGTTCCGGTCATCCCAGAGATGATGCTGCCATATGAACTGCATCAGTCGTTCCATGCTTCAGTCAGTCAGAGGGTTAAATTTGCGGGGACCATTCTCTGCCACCTGACGGGGTAATGCCGTAGGGGGCCAGAAGCCGGAAAATCCGGGGGATAAGGGGAGTGGTGCCGTTGTTGTCGATGATTTCGAGGGGGATGGGGAGGTCGTCGGCCGATAGGTCGTGCTGGGCACTCATGCGGGCGGCGATGGCCTGAGCGGAGGCATTGTCGCGGCGGGCAGCCCGGTCGAGACGAACATCCTCCGGGGCTTCGACTTTCCAGACGGCGTCGACCTTTTTGTCGAGGTTGCTCTCCAGGAGGATTGCGGTTTCGACGAACAGCACGGGTTGGGCCGCGTTTGCTGCCACCCAGCGGTCGATGTCGGCATGGACTGCGCCGTGGACTATGGCGTTGAGCCGCAGCAACTTATCGGGGTTGGCAAAGACCACCTCGGCCAGCCGTTTCCGGTCGATAATCCCGTTGCTGACAGCTCCGGCATCGACTTCGGAGGCGATGCGGCGGATGATTTCCGGGTCGGAGTCCATCAGGAGCCTGGCCCGGGAGTCACAGTCATAGACTTTGAGTCCGAGAACGGTCAGGATGCGGCAAACTGCGGATTTCCCGCTGCCGATGCCGCCGGTTATGGCAATGAGTTGGGTCATAGATGGTTGTTATTTCCTTTCGAGAAGGAATTCCACGGAAGGAGTGGCGAGCTGGGCGCTCTTATAGTAGGAGGGGATGCCGTGGAGCTTCACCGGAAGATTTTTGACGCCGGAGGTTATATCGTGATAATCGACGACGGCCCGCAGAGGGGTCTGCTGGGCGGAATAGAGGCTTTTGGGCATGAGGTATGTGACCTCGACCGTCTGGGGGAAGGTCAGCAGGGTCATGTCGCGGGGCACGTTTATGGCTTCGACGCGGAGCTTGCGGGTCTTGGAGACGAGGGGCTCGACGGGGATGGTGACCCTGACGGTCTGGGGGATGGCGCGCATCCCTTCAGGGACGTCGATACGCGCTTCCACAACCGTGGTGTCGGAAAGCTCGGTGAGGGTGATGGGAACCGTGTTCAGTTCCTTGATTTTCAGGCGTGATTTAAGGTTGGAATAGAGGAGGACGGTGTCCTGCGAGAGAGTCATTGCCCCGAATACTTCGTATTGCGGCAGGGTTGCTACGTCGGCGTCGATGTGCACCCTGACGGGGATGCCGGGGTTGGTGGTGTAGGCCAGATGAAGGGAGTCGGGACGCACCGACACAATCGAGGCGCTGGAGCCGAAAAGGCTGTGGAGGGCGGAGTTGAGCTGCGCCTCGCTCAGCAGCAGGTAGTTGTCGGTGTGATGGGTGAAATCCTCGTAAGAGATTTTCAGCGAGGGGTTGTTGCCCCAGGCGAATTTCGACAGGGCCGATCCTTTGTCTTTGACGATGACGTTGAGGGTCGGGACGTTGCCGGAAATGATAGTCATGTTCCGGGGGAAGTCCTCGAGGGTTAGGGGTACGCGGAAGTCCTTCTGGACTTCGTCGTTGAGGGCCTGGAGGACCCAGAAAGCGGCGGCTACAAGGAAGAATACAAGAAAAGTGAGGACATTGCGCCCCGTGGTGGTGCGCAAGTCCTCTTTAAGGTTATGGTATATTTCCTTGTAATCCATTTAATAGCAGGGGGGATTCCGGGAGCAAGCTCCCGGCGCAGTGACAAAAAAACCGGGGAAGGGGGGAGATTGAGGGGGCTTGGATGCCGGGGAGGTTGAGGGGGCTTTGGTGCCGGGGAGGTGGAGTTGGTGCCGGGGAGGTGGAGTTGGTGCCGGGGAGGTGGAGTTGGTGCCGGGGAGGTGGAGTTAGGCTTTGGTGTCGCTCTTGACGTCGCTGGCGGCAGCCTGCTCCTGAGCGTCGGCTGCGGAGGGATAAACGGAGTTGCGGTCGATCTTCAGGGTAGTGTTGTCGGCTACGGATACCAGAAAGCAGTTGTCCTTCACTTCCTTGATTTTGCCGTAGATGCCTCCGGCGGTGATTACGTTGTCGCCTTTCTTGAGGCCTTCGCGGAACTTTTTAATCTCTTTCTGTTTTTTCTGCTGGGGGCGGATCATCATGAAGTAGAAGATGGCGATGAGGGCGACAATCATGAAAATGCCGCTCCAGTCGGCGCCAGCGGTGGCGCCGGCGGCCTGAAGGAGGATGAGGTTGCTTAACATTGTTATAATCGGGGGTTAAGGGGTTATATACGTTTATTTCAGGAGTTTGCCTTGCTCGCGGAGGTAGTTGACCACGGAGTAGAGGACGCCGTTGATGAACTGGCCGCTGCGGGCTGTGGAGTAGTAATTGGCAATCTCGATGTATTCGTTGAGGGTGACGGGAACGGGAATCGAGGGGAAGTTCAGGAGCTCGGCGATGGCGGCAATCAGGATGACGATGTCAGTGAAGGCCAGTCGCTCGGGATCCCACTGCGAGCCGTTGATGAATCGGTCAACGTATTCGCGGTATTCCTCGCGGTTCTCCACAGCTTTGGCGAAGAGCAACGGACCGAAGTTGGCATCGTCGTCGTTCTTGTACATGGGGAGCAGCTCCAGTTCAGCGCCGTCGCCTGCCATGCCGAACTGGCGGATGGTCTTGAGGGTGAAGGTGCCCATGATGTGGAGGTCGTCGTTCCAGTAAACCGAGTTGTTCTCGAGGGCTTCGGCCAGAGGGTCGCCGGGGAAGACGATGTCCTTCAGGGCGTCGCGCCAGAATTCGCAGTCGTCAGTGAAGGAGGAGTGCTCGGCCTCCATGTAGCTGCGGTAAAGTTCGCTGTTGCGGATGGCGTCGAGCACCTGTTTCAGGAAGAAATAGTCACCCTCCCATGCCACGGGATGCGACTTGGCGAATGCTTCGATCTCGGGGGAATTGCGCAGGGCGCGGACGAAGGCGTTGTTGACGAAACGGAGGTTCGGGTTGAGATCCTCGTCGGAGGGGCAGTATTTCTCCTTGGCGGCTTCGAGACGTTCCTCTTCGAGACGGGTGAGATACATGGGGAGCATCAGCAGCGACACGTAGAGTTCGTAAGCCTTGTCGAGGGAGTCCTGGAGCTGCTTGCGGGCGTTGGCCAGAGAGCTGCGGGAGTCGTTGAATTCGCTGAGGGTGGAATCGGCCAGCATGAAGGCGGTGTGGAGGCCTGAGGTGGTGTATTCCACATCGTCGCGGCAGATGGCCACGAAGTCGGGATTCTTGAGGATGACGGTGGAGAGGAGCACGCGCCATAGCTGGACGTCGTCGGCCAGCGAATGACGTTTCTTCTTGCGATAGTCGGTGAAAATCGAAGAAGCTACGATTTTGTCGTAAAGTTTGCGGAGAATGGGATCGAAGCGGTCGACCTTGGTGGTGCCCTTGGCGATAAGCTCGCGGATTGCGAGATCGGCGCTGAGCGACTTGCTAAGCGGGGTGGCGCTCAGGAGGTTGGAATCGCCGAGCAGCTCGGTTTCGCAACGGGGCGCACCGGGAATCACCTTGCAGCCGGAGAGCCGGAGAATCAGAAGCAGCAGGTCGAGATAGAGCGAATGGGCGTAGCGGGAATCGCGGGTATCTTTCTGCGGGGCGCTTTCGATATGGAATTCGGTACGGGTTAAGAGGTAGGCGTAAAGCATCTGCACTACCTTGATACGTATTAAAATTCTGTTGATCATCTGATGTATTTTCTTCCAACGCCGGGAGCGGGTGTTGGGATGACAGCGCCTCGGCGTTTCTATTTCGGCGCAAAGTTACGAAAAAGTTTGGTAACAACCGCAAAAGCGCCCCGATTATTTTTCCTCCTCGACCTGAGCGGTGCGGGCAATCTGGTTGCGGGCTACCTGAAGGGTGGCTTCGAGGCGGGCGCGTTCGCCTGTAAGGTTGCGCGCGCCGACCACTGCCTGCGAATAAGCCCATGCGTCAGCGAGGGCAGTGACCTGGGCGGCGGAAAGTTTCACGGACTTGGAGCGCTTGCCGCGGAAAGTGAGGGTCAGAGGCCGGTCGGCGTGATTGAAAGCGAACTGCCCGATGGTGTCGCTCTGGGCCGGGGAGAAGGTTATGACCTCCGAGCCGTTGAGGCGGTAGTTGCTTTCGCCGTCGTAGGGTACCTCCGGGGTGCTGACGGTGGTTGAGCCGTCGGAGAGGCTGACGGCGGTGTGGTTTCCGGCGGGATTCATCGAGGAGACGAGGTAGAACTCGCCGAGTTCCGACACGCGGCCCTGCACACCGGTGGTATTCAGGAAATTAGGATTGTTGGCACTCTTCCCGATCCAGTAGCCTTCGACCATGCGGGGAGTTTTCACCCAGACCAGCAGCGGCTTGAGTCGTTCGCCGTTGAGCTGAGCCACGACCTGCAGGGAGTCGTTCCTGGAGATGTCGAGGAGAGTCTGCTGCTCGATGACCTTAGGGCGGAGAGCCATGGCTTCGCGCTGCAGGGCGATTTCGGCGGGGAAGGTCTTCTGGAGGGAGTCGAGCATCACTGTAGCCTGGGCGTAGTCGCGGGCTTCGAAGGCTTGCGAAGCCTGATCGAAGAGCGCCTGCGCTTCGGGGTCGGCCTTCGAGCCGGAGCATCCGGAGGTCATGGCGCCGGAGATGGCGACTGCGCCGAAAAGCGCAATCGGAAGCAGAGATTTGGCGGAAAGAAAGCTGAATGTATGAGTGTCGGCAAACATTTCTATGATATGATTATAAGGAGCCTGTAAAAATATAATAAGGAGTCAGCAATAATTATTCCGCTAAGGTAATAATTTTTACTGACTCATAAGCAATTATTCGGGTAAAATTTTAACAACAGGGGAATTACGGGGGAATCGGGGTGAATTCCGGGGGAATCCGGGCGGGTCAGCGGGCGCGGGTTACGTCCTTGACCCCCTTGACGGTCTTGATTTTCTTCATCAGGGCGTTCAGGGTGTTGCTGTCCTGGATGCCTACGGTCAGGTGGCCCTGAAAGAGGCCGTCGTTGGAGTCGATGGAGATGTTGCGGAGGGTGACGTTCTTCTCCTTGCTGATAATGGAGGTGATGTTGGTGACGATGCCGATGTCGTCCTGCCCCACGACGCGGAGCGTCGCGGCCATCTGCGAGCCGATTTTCCCCGACCAGCGGGTGGCGATTTCGCGGTAGGGGTAGCGCTCGCGGATGTGGCGGGCGTTCGGACAGTCGGTACGGTGGATTTTAATGA
>CABUTS010000091.1 GCA_902494515.1 uncultured Muribaculaceae bacterium
GCTCCGCAGCAGTTCCGTTTGACGTTCCTCCCATAAAATAGTTCCGTTAGTTCAGTTTAGTTCTGTGTTAAAAGAAAAGCGCTCAACTCGTGCCACCGATGCGAACGAAAAACAGAAGCCGGATGGTCGGCCAGAAGCCCCCGGCAGGGGAAGGCCAAAGGCCTTCACGTTTAATTAACCCGGTCTTAAAATGAGCTTCAGCTCATTTTTAGGCCGGGCCTCCCCGGAGGTCGCAGGGGTGAAGGCCGAAGGTCTTCATGATCAGGGACTTTCGGAATTCCACATTCTATCTGCAAGCTCTCGATTCTTTCCACAATTTTCCGATTCTTTCCGCAAAAAAACTCAGCCCAGAGGTTTTCCGGGCTGAGATGATGTCATTTTACATTATGAGTTAATCCACGGGGATTGTCCACGAGAGAGTATCCGCAGGATTATTTGGCGGCGAGGACTTCGATTTCGACGAGGACGTTCTTAGGGAGGGTCTTGACGGCGACAGCCGAGCGGGCGGGGAAGGGGGCGGTGAAGGCTTCGGCATAGACGGCGTTCATGGCTGCGAAGTCTCCCATGTCGGCGAGGAATACGGTGGTTTTCACCACGTTATCCATCGTGAGGCCGGCGGCTTCGAGGATGGCTTTGACGTTGGCGAGCGACTGGGTGGTCTGTGCGGTGATTCCTTCGGGGATTTCACCGGTTGCGGGGTTGATGGGAATCTGGCCGGAAGCGAAGACGAAGGGGCCGCAGTCGATAGCCTGGCTGTAGGGGCCGATGGCTCCGGGAGCTTTTTCGGTTGCAATCTGAGTTTTCATTGTCGTAATGATTTATAAGTTAAGGGGTTATATATTTTTAGAGGTGGGGAGGCCGTCGAAGGTGAGGTCGGCGACGAGCAGCCTGTCGGCCTTGCGTAATATGGTGGTTTCGAGGATGTTGATCATGCGGTTGATGCCGGGATAATGGCGGTCGAAGCGCGGGATGAAACCGTGGGAACCATGGCTGCAGAAGCGGCGCAGGAAGTCGCCGACGGTGAATTTCGAGGGATCGACGGCGGGGGCGAGTGCAAAAACATCGTCGCCCGGACGGAGCGCCACGCGCATCAGTATGCCGCAGTCAAGCATCTTGTTAGTGGAGCTTGTGACCAGCGATATCGGCAGCTGATATTCCACGGCTATCTGCATGTTGGTCAGCGGTTTATCACCTTTAAGGAAACGCTTCACAACCACGGCGATAACAGCCAGATGGATGCGCCAGCGGTAATCCTCCGAGATTTTCGCGATTTCGTTGGAGAAGGAGAACTGGAAAATATTCTGCGAGGAATAGCAGAAAACGGCGCCGGAAAGGGTGATGAGCCACACCAGCTGCAGCCATATCAGCAGCAGCGGCAGGAAGGCGAACGACCCGTAGATGGCGTTGTAACGCGTCACATAAACCTGCCCGGTGAAGAACAGCCACTGCAGGATGCAGTAGGCCGACCCGGCCAGAATTCCGGCCATGAAAGCGTTCCTGAACTTCACATTCGTGTTGGGAATCATCATGTACGCGCCGGCAAAGAACAGCCATATCAGCGCCACCGATGAGAAGTCGAGGATAAAGGAGATTACGGGGGAGAGGAAGTCGAACGGCAGGAGCGTATGGAGCGTGGTGCCCATCAGCAGGCTGATGCCACTCGAGCAGATGATCAGCACGGGCAGAATCAGGAAAATCGCCGTATAGTCGGT
Source organism: uncultured Muribaculaceae bacterium (assembly GCA_902494515.1). GTDB lineage: Bacteria > Bacteroidota > Bacteroidia > Bacteroidales > Muribaculaceae > UBA7173. The sequence goes on from CABUTS010000091.1 coordinate 1,713, forward strand.
GATTTTGCGCCAGAATGTGCGCCCCTGAGCAATCCCCCAGATGCGGTTGAAGGAGGTTTCGACCGACGTCACCAGCGAAATCAGGGTCCAGAGCAGGAACACGATGCCGACCCCGACGAACAGCCCTTCGGAGGACTGCGAGAGATAGGAGTCGACGAAGCCAAATGCCTGAGTCAGAGCCTCTTTCTGCGCGGGGAAAGAGTGGAACAGCTGCGTTTCGAGCAGATTCTGGAAGCCGAAGCCGCGGCCGATGGCGAAGAGGAGCGCCAGCGACGGCACGAGGGCCAGGATGGTCTGATAGGTCAGCGCGGCGGCGCGGTTCTGAAGGTCGGAGTTCAGGAACGAGCGGACCGAGAGGTTCAGGGTCTTGATGACATTCACCGACCACCGGCCGCTGGTGTCGCTCCAGACCTCGCCGGCGACATAGCGGTAGTTCCGCATCACCAGTTCCCGGATGCGGGCGAACCATTTCAGTTTATGTTCCTTATTCTCAGACATTTGTATAATATGTAAGTACCAAAACGTACGGACGTGCTTTCGGCATATTAAATACGCCGACCGGGGCGCCGGGAGTCAGGATGAACTATATAATAACGCCGCAGGGGAACCGGATTGTTCACCTGCCGGCCACGAGGCCGCCGTCGATGAGGTAGTGGCCGCCGGTGCAGAAGGCCGAGCGGTCCGAGGCGAGGAAAAATACCAGCTCGGCAACCTCCTCGGGGGTTCCGGCACTGCCGCGGGCGAACAGCGCGTTCTCCTCCTCCCACATCTCCGCGACCGTCTTGTTGTCAACCTTCGAAAACTTCTCGAACAGCGAATCCACGAGCGGCGTATGGATGGTGCCGGGACATACGGCATTGACTCTCACCCCTTTGGGGCCGAGGTCGATTGACAGCGAGCGGGTAATCTGCCCGAGCGCTCCCTTGGTCAGACCGTAGGCGAAGCTGTGGGCCTTCCCGACAAACCACTGGTCGGAGCAGTTGATCACCACCGAGCCGCCGCCCGCCTCGATGATATGCGGAACGGCCAGGCGCAGGGTGTTGACCGTGCCGTAAATATTGGTGTCGATTACGAGCTCCAACTCCTCGTCGGTGATGTCGAGCAGGGTGTTGCGGCGGTGGATTCCGGCGTTGGCGAAGACGCTGTTCAGGACGCCGAAACGCTCCACGGTGGCCTCCACGGCGCGGCGGATATCCCCCTTCTCGCGGGTGTTGCCGGGGGTGAAAAGCAGGCGGTCGGGGGCATTGAGCCGCTCACAGAGCACTAAGGCTTCGTCGAGGTTGATATCCATGAACCCGACGTTCCACCCTTCGGCTATGAACCGGGCGACGCATGCGGCGCCAATTCCGGTGGCGCCTCCGGTGATAAATATCGTTGACATTTTCGGCTTTTCGGCTGAATTTTTCAATTTTTTCAGTCTTTCAGGTTCTTTCTGCAAATTTAATATTTCTTTTACAATAATAAAAGCAATCACCGCAACGTTTTAATGTTAAAGAATTAACTTTTTTCAGTTCTCAATGAGTCCAACGGTTCCAGTCAGCATCCTCGTCCCCGCCTACAATGCGGAGCGCTACATCGCGGCCTGTCTGGAATCCGTTGCAGCCCAGACGTTTGGCGACTTCGAAGCCATCATCATCAACGACGAGTCGACCGACGGGACCGCCGACATCGCACGCCGCTTCTGCACCCGCGACCCCCGCTTCCGCCTGGTCGACATCCCGCATTCCGGCCTCGCCACGGCCCGAAACCGCAGTCTTGAAGCAGCAAAAGGGGAATTCGTATGCTTCCTCGACGCCGATGACACCCTTCGGCGGGATGCCCTGGAGCTTATGATGTTCTGCCAGCGAAGCTCCGGCGCATCAATCGTAGCCTGCGACTTTGTGGAATCCACCGACAACCCCTTCACGGAGAGTACCGCTCCCCTGCAGGATACGCCGGAACGGCTCCCCATGAACCGGAAGAAAATCCTGGCTGAACTGCGGCAGATGACACCCGAGGATGCCATTGGCCAGACCCTGTATCAGAAACTACTGCTGAATTCCGTATGTGGCAAGATTATCTCCCGGCAGCATCTTCCGGCCGGAATTTTTACCGACGGAATCTATTATGAGGACCTCGATTCGTTCTACCGCATCTTCGACAAAGCGGAGAAAATCGCATACCTGCCCGTCGCGCTGTATTTCTACCGGCAGGTTTCCACAAGCATGCTTCACAAATGGGATTCCCGACGCCTCGACGTGCTGGACGTCACCGACCGGATACTTGCGTATATGCAGCAGCACCATCCCGAGCTCATCGCCGGCGCCGAAGACCGCCGGTTCAGCGCCCACTTCAACATGCTGACGCTGATGATTGTCAACGACATCCACAACCCCGCGGCCATCGACCGCTGCCTGCGGGTGATCCGCGAATACCGCTTCCGCGAGCTCCGCAACCCGCGCGTCCGCCTGAAAAACAAACTCGGCGCCCTCCTCTCCTACGGCGGCCTTCCCCTCATCCGCCTCGCTTCCCGCATAATATCACGCCAATAACTCCACCTCACAGCATCGTAGGGGTTCGCCAGATGCCGTACGATATCGTTCGGTGTTTGAGGTATTCACTACGATTTTGTTCGGTGTTCGCCAGATGCCACGTGTTAAAAACATAAAAAGGCGCTCATCACGAGCGCCTTTTTATTGGTTTCCAATAGGTACAATTTCTAAGGTAAAAAAGATTGTTTTAGGTTTGTGATGCAAAGGTCGGCTTTTTCCGGTTCACCACCAAACTATTTTATATGTTATTTGGCATGTTTTTGAGACATTCCGGATTTTATATCTTCGACCAGAGCAACATAATTATTTGACACTCCGTTGATTAGGCATTGTAGCTGCTTTGGCAACACGAATGTTAAATTTTCTTAATCGTGCAACTTTTTCCATTATAGGGCAACTTTTTCTCATTTGAAGGCAACTTTTTCATTTTTGCAGCAAGCAGCCACGGTCCTTTTTCACTTTTGCTCCACGAACTGCCGCAATTCAAATTTGTCGCCGTCAAACACTCCGTAGGAAAAATGCGAAATCCAGTCGCCGAGGATAATCACCCGCGTGGGTCGCGGCGAGATTTCCAGGTCCAGCATCAGGTGGCGGTGGCCGTAGACAAAATAATCGATCGTCGGGTCGACGTCGCGCAGATATTCCTTGCTGAAAACTACGAGCGGCTCCTTCGCCTCACCCATATATTCCGCCGTCACACCGGGTTTATAGCCGCGCGACGACCGCGACCAGCCGTGGGCGAAGGGGATGGTCCAGCGGGGGTGAATCCCGGAGTATAGCTTCTGGAGGAATCTGTTGCGGAACAGCGAACGGATAAAGCGGAACGTGGGTTTCAGCCGCCCCACCCCGTCGCCGTGGTTCAGGAAAAAGCGTTTGCCGCGGATTTCGCGCACCTCTACCCCGTCGATGACCTCCAGCCCGATTTCATTGCGCAGATAGTCGAACAGCCAGATGTCGTGGTTGCCGATGAACCAGTGAATTTTCACCCCGGCATCGGCCAGCGCAGCCAATGCGCCGAAGAATCGGACATAGCCGCGGGGCACCACCGTGCGGTATTCAAACCAGTAGTCGAGCACATCGCCCAGCATGTAGAGTTCGTCGCAGTCCCCGGCGATGCTTTCCAGGAAACGCACCACGCGCTTCTCCCACCCGAGGCGGTCGGGCAGGTAGGTGGCACCGAGGTGCATGTCGGAGATGAAATAGATTTTTCCCATTCGGCGGATTGAGTTGACTGAACTGCGTCGCTGCGGCCGGTAGCCTCAGAGCATTCCGAGCTCGAGCTTGGCCTCCTCGCTCATCATGTCCTTGGTCCATTCGGGCTCGAATACGATGTTGATATTCACCGATTTGAGTCCCTCGATGCTCTCGAGTTTGATGCGGGCGTCCTCGACGATGAAGTCGGCCATCGGGCAGGAGGGGGCCGTCATGGTCATGTCGATGCTGAGGTTGGCATCGTCGTCGATGTCGATTTTATAGACAAGGCCGAGGCTGTAGATATCCACCGGAATTTCGGGGTCGAACACCGTGCGGAGCATCTCCACAACCTTCTCTTCGAGTTTCAAGCGGGTTTCTGCGTCCATAGTTGACTGATATTTTCCACAAAAGTACGCAATTTTCGCGAGAAATGGCCCGAAATGAACGATTTTTCGTAACTTTGTGGTGAAATATCGCTCCGAAACGCAATGATCAGCTACCTTCAACTCGAAAATCTCACCAAAAGTCACGGCGACCGCATGATCTTCGCCGACGTAACCTTCGGCATCAATCAGGGGGACAAGATTGCCCTGATAGCCAAGAACGGCACGGGCAAGACCACCCTGCTGCGCTGCATCGCCGGGAAGGAATCCCCCGATTCCGGCACCATCACCCCGCGCAAGGACCTGAAAATCGGGTTCCTGGAGCAGACTCCGGAGTTCGTCCCGGGGCAGAACGTGGAGCAGTTCGTCGGCGGCAACGAGAAACTTACGAGGTTGCTGACCCAGATGGAGGTGCGCCCCTCCGACACCCCGGTCGAGAA
>CABUTS010000092.1 GCA_902494515.1 uncultured Muribaculaceae bacterium
CCCTGATGCCCACTGTCCTCACTGTTATCACTGTTATCACTGTTCCCACTGTTCCCACTGTTCCCACTGTTCCCACTGTACACCGTGTAGAGTTCCGCTTTTTCGGCGACGAGCGAGGCAAGCAGGGCGGAATCGTCGCGGAGGTAGGAGAGGGTGGCGGTCAGGGGGCGGCGGGCGTCGGGAAATTCGCTGTAAAGCGTGGGCAAAACCTTGTTGCGCAGACGGTTGCGGCGAAATTCGGAGTCGAGATTGGTGGAGTCGGTGATGAAGCTTTCGCGGCCGCGGAGGTATTCCTCGATTTCGACACGGGGGAAGGAGAGCATCGGCCGGATGTAGATGTCGCGGCGGGGGAGCATCCCCCGGATGCCGCGGATGCCGGAGCCGCGCAGGGCGTTGAGCAGCGAGGTCTCGATGTTGTCGTCGGCGTGATGTCCGAGGGCGATTGCACTAAGATTCAGTGCTTTGGCTTGCTCGGCAAACCAGTCGTAGCGGAGGTTACGGCAGGCCATCTCAATGGATTCTCCGGTCAGTCGGCGGCGTTCGGCAACGTCGAAATCGATAGTCAGCAGCGGGATGCCGCGGCGGGTGCAGAGATCTTCGACAAACGCCTGGTCGCGGTCGCTTTCGGCTCCGCGAAGGTGGAAATTGCAGTGCAGGGCAGTGATTTCCCAGCCTGCGTCGTGACCCATAAGCAGCAGCGCCACGGAGTCAGCGCCGCCGCTCAGCGCCACCCCCACGCGGGGGCTGCCGCCAAGCTCCAGAAGCTCGGCGGCAGCCTCAAAACGCGATTGAAGGGATGCTGGGGTCATTTAGGCATGAAGGTGATGGCCTGACCGCCGGTAGGAGCCATGGCGATCTCGAGGGTGTCGGCGGAGGTCACATCCTTGGAGGTGATCACGAGCTTCTCGGGGTCGTTGGCGGCGGGGTCATCGGCGTAGATGGTGGCGGTGTAGGTGACACCTTCCTTCAGGAAGTCGAGAGGCACCTGGAGGGTGCGGGCCTCGCTGTTGGTGCCGGCGCCGAGGAAGAAGGTCTCGCCTGCGCGGCGGGCTACGACGATGTATTCGCCGATTTCACCCTGCAGGGCGGAGGACCAGTCGCAGTCGGCGTTGAAGTCGCGGAAGAACTGGAATCCGGGCTGACCTTCGTAGTTCTCGATCTGGTCGGAAGCCATCTGGAGCGGGGAGTAGATGATTACCCAGTTGGCGATCTGACGGGCGAGGGTGGTCTTGATGCAGCAGTCGGCGTTCGGGCCGTTCCATTCCAGACGGCCGGGGTCGGCCTTGGCACGTTTGTAGTTGATGTCGAAGATGCCGGGGGTGTAGTCCATCGGGCCGGAGAGCAGACGGGCGAAGGGGAGGATGCAGAGGTAGTCGGCGGAGTTGCCGGCTGACCATGCGTTCCATTCCATGCCGCGGGCACCCTCGCGGGTCATCATGTTGGGCCATGTGCGGCGGATGCCGGTCTCTTTGATAGGTTCATGGGCGTCGACCATCAGGTTGTATCGGGCAGCGGTCTCGACCACCTTCTGGTAGTGGCGGACGCCGTACTGCGAGTGATGGAAGTAGCCCCCCTTGAAACCGCCGGCGTAACCGGTCTTGAGGGTGTGGATTCCAAGCGACTGATAGTAGGCAAAGGTGCTGTCGAGCGCAGCCTCATATTCGGGGATGTTGCCGCCGGTTTCGTTGTGAGCCCAGAGCTCAATGCCCTGGCTGGCGGCGTAGCGGGCGATGGAGTCGATGTCGAAGTCGGCGTAAGCCTTCATGTACTCGAAGTGCTGGTTGCCGCCCCAGTTTTCCCATCCTTCGTTCCACCCCTCGAAGAGCACGCCCTGGAGGTTGTTGGCCTTTGCGAAGTCGATGTATTTGATGGCGTTCTCGGTGGTGGCGCCGTGACGCGGACCCATCACCCAGGTCTGGGTGCCAAGGTGCATGCCCCACCAGATGCCGACATATTTCTGCGGCTTGATCCAGGAGGTGTCGGCGATTTTCGAGGGCTCGTTGAGGTTGAGGATGAGCGCGGAGTTGATCAGGTCGGTTGCGTTGCGTCCGATCTGCAGTGTGCGCCAGGGGGTGACGAACTTCGCCGGGGTCACGGCCTTCACGCCGTCGGGCATCGGGGCGAGGTTGGCTTTGAAAGAGCGGGGAGCCACGGAGTCGCTCAGAAGTGTCATCTCGGGGTAGTCGTAGAGGGCAGCCTCATGGATTGAACCGTAGACCTTCGTGGAGTCGGTGCGGAAGGTGAAGGGTGTATTGGCGTTGACGACGCTGTCGAGGGGGAGTGTGCGGTAATCCATCTCGTAGGAGTCGAAGTTGGCGGGAATCGACCATGAGGTTGCGGTTTGGGCGAAGTTGAACCGGGTCAGTTCGTCCATGATGGTCACGGAGTCGCGACCGGCGGCTTCCCATTCATATCGGAAGGCGACGCCGTCGTTGAAGGCACGGAAACGGATGGTCATGGTCAGATTGGGATCGGTGAGTGTCACGGCCATTTCGTTGTAGTTCTCGCGGAGCTCCTTATTTTCGCCCCAGGGCTGATGCCAGAGGGAGTCGACGGAACTGCGGGTGACGGAGATCTTAGCGTCGGCGGCGGGTGTGAGACCTGCGGCTTCGTCGAAGCCGAGAGCCGACGGGGCGATGAGCTGGAGGCCGTCGACGGTGACGGCGTAGGTCATTGCGGAGTCCGTGCGATTGAAGTCGACGGCGATGGTGCCGTCGGGCGACTTGAGTGTGGTGCTGTCATCGCTGCAGCCGGTGACGGTTGCAGCCAGGGCTGCTGCCATGAAAATGGAAAGATAGGATTTCATGATATGATTAGTTTGGATTTTTTTCGCAATGCAAAAGTAGGCAATTGTTGGCGAACAGCCAATGATTTGGCGTTTAAAAATATTAATATTGCGGTATTTTGGAATCCTTCGGCGCTGGGCGGCTCGATGGCTTTGAAACCTTTGAAAGGAATATTTATCAGTGAGCTATCCGGCAGTTTCTTTGCTTTTGGAATTTTAAACTTAAAATAAATTTACAAATTAAAACAATAGGGTGCTGAAAACGAATAAAAACAAAACAAGTTATACAAATATGTTTAATAACATATCGTGATTTAACATCTATTAACCCGAAATTGTATCTAAAAACGGAGATTCTTTTGTTACTTTGCGTTCAGAAAAAGACCATAGACCAAAACTTGGAAATACTGATTGCACCTACATAGATTTTTGAATTTTGAATTAATGTGATGAATTAATTGGCATAAGTGACTCGGTTTCATTAGAGAATGAATACATTCTTAAACTTACGCCAATATAAATGCCGGGAGCGATGAGAATCGCGCCCGGCATTTATATTGGGGGTAACCAAATGAGAAATCAGTGGAGGAACCTGAGAAATCAGTGGGGGAACCTGAGGAGTAAGCAGATGAGGGAATCAGAGGATGCAGCAGAGGATGACAAGCAGGGCGGTCAGGAACATGGAGATGAAGGCCGGGAGGTCGAAAGCAGTCATGGCTGTGGAAAATATTAAATGTGAGGGAAATTAACTGGGAAGGTAGGGGAGGATGTCGGCGGCGGTGAGGCCCAGACGGGTCATTTCGGCCGAGAGGGTTTTCAGAGTAGTGTCGAAGAATTCAGCACGTCGGTCGACGCGGATGCGGTCGGTGGCGTCGGCGGTGAGCTCGAAGCCCATGCCGCGGCGCGCGGCGATAATTCCGGCGTTCTGCAGGTGTTCCATCGCCTTGAGGATGGTGCGCGGATTTACCCCGAGTTCACCCGAAAGCTCGCGGACCGACGGAATCAGTGCTCCGGCCTTCCAGCGTCCGCCGAGGATGGCGTCGCAGGCGTAGTCCACAATCTGCCGGTATATTGGTTTGTTGTCGTTAAAATCCATGATTTCAGGCGATTAGTTGTGGTAATGTTTGGGCGAAAAGAGGCGGTAGATGAGCACTGTCAGCACGATTACTGCAGTTAGAGTGACGGCGAGTGTCATGTAGCTGACGAGGTTCGGAGTGTTGAAGTATTGCTGAGTTATCTCCATGATTTCGGTTTCGGAAGCCTTGGGACGGCCTTCGACGGCATCCCTGAAACCCTGGTTGAAGGCAAGGGTGAGTCCCCATATCAGCCCCAGGACTCCGTTGACGGCGGCAGCTACGACTACGGCAATCACGCCGTTGATAATGCGGTTGATACGGCTGCGCATCACCACGTAGGTGCAGAGCAGGGTGCTGAAAAGGTAGCTCGCGGCGCCGATGGCTGTCAGCGTTGCGAGACTGCTGTTGAATTTCACTTCGTAGACGTGCAGCATCCCCGGAGTCTGGATCGCAGGTATATGGAGGTAGAGGTAGCTGGCGATGGTCGGGAGAATGAACAGCAGGGCCGGGATGAGGATGACGGCATAGAAGAGGTAATAGACGAGCTTTTCGGAAGCCGACACGGGGAGCATCTTCAGGACCGGACGGGCGTCGCCGCCGCGGCCGAAGTCCAGCGGGGAGAGCTGACCGAGGTAGGAGATGATGGTCGAAAGGAGGGTGAACAGGGTCATCTGTGCCCAGTTAGGGAGGGGGAGAAGTAGACATATGGCGACAGCGAGCGAGATCACCGGGGTCCAGATGAGCTGGGTCCTGACCTTGAGGTTGTTCCAGCGGGCGAGCTTGAGGACGCGGGCCAGAGAGAAGCGGGAGGATGCCGGGCATGAGGGATTCTCGGCTGCTTGTGTGGCAGCGGCTTTGGTGGCGACGTCTTTGGTGGCGGCGTCATTTTCAGCGCAGAGACGTGCTTCCGGGGCGTCTTTGGAGAAAAGCGACAGAATCCGCTCTCTGGCCGGAGAATTCAGGGCGAAGTACAGGCGGCGCCAGTCGGTGCGGTCGCTGTCAAAATCCCCGGCGGCGTCGGCGGGGAGAATGGCGAGGTGACGGCCGAGGTTCTGCTCGGAGAAGAGCGCCTCGGGTAACGGCTCGGGAGAGCTGACAAAGGCGAGACGTTCGGAAATCTCATCCTCGGTGGCGGCGAAAACCAGCTGGCCGTGGCTGAGCATGATCAGCCCGTCGTAGAGGAACTCGAGTTCGGTGATGGTGTGGGTGGAGATGATTGCGGTCTGCTCGGGGGTGATTTCCCGGGCGAGAAGCTGCTGCAGGGTGCGCTTAGCCTGCAGGTCAAGGGCGTTGGTCGGTTCGTCGAGCAGCAGGAAATCGACGCCGAGAGCCAGAACGTAGGCTAACTGCGCCTTCTTGCGGTTGCCGAGCGAGGCGTTTTTGAACTGTTCGTTTCCGGTGAGGCCGAACGCTTCGAGGTTGCTGTCGAAAAGCTCCTGCGAGAACCCGGGGTAGAAGGGGGAGTGCGCACGCGCGAAGTCGCGGATGGTCTTGCCGGGGAAGTAGCTGTTGTCCTCGAGCATGAAGGCTCGGCCTTTGCAGGCGGGAGTGTCGGAATCGGAGGGGACGCCGTCGAGCAGGCAGCTCCCTTCGCGCGGGGTCAGCAGTCCGGCGATGATTTTGAGCATGGTTGTTTTGCCGGCGCCGTTTTCACCTAAAAGGAGGTAGAAACCGGGGTCGAGAGCCATAGTGATGTGGTTCAGGGCGTCGGCGGGTTGCTTGCGGTAGCTGAAGGAGAGGTTATCGAATGTCAGCATAATCGGGTTGATGAATGAGTTCCTAATCGGAGGTCTGGGGCGCGTTGCCTGTCCGTTCTGGTAGGTGTTGCGGTGTTGCACTTCGATACAACACTGCAAAGGTAGGGCTTTCGGCGGAATTTGCAAATAGATTAACAATCTTTAACGAAAAATCTCTTTATCAGAACCGCTGACCGCGCCCGAAATTGCTTACCTTTGTATTTGCCGTTACAAACGTTTTCCGATATCATGTGGACTCTGTTTGACTTCATAAACACATCGTGGCTGTGGTGGACTGTCACCATAGCTTACATACTGATTGTGTTTGGGGTAATCTGCGTGATAGTATCCGAAAACCGCAACCCGGTGAAATCGCTGGCCTGGGTGACGGTGCTGTTGGTAGTTCCGATTGTCGGGCTGCTGCTTTATCTTGTTTTCGGTCGGAATATCCAGCGTAAGCGCATAATCTCGCGGCGCAATCGCCGGAAACTCAAGAGGTTGAGCGAACAGCCGAGCCCCTCGGGCGAACGTCCGCGACATTCCCCGGGGGTGGAGCAGGTCGTCACGCTGATAGATTCGCTCCAGCGGTCACCGTTCTACTCCGACAACACCGTGGAGCTGTTCAACAACGGCA
>CABUTS010000093.1 GCA_902494515.1 uncultured Muribaculaceae bacterium
GAAGCTCAACGGCTTCACCCCGGAGCAGCTCAGCGACTACATAACCTCGGCGCAGGCCGAGCGCGAGCCGTTCTACGGCCAGTGCCGCGAATATTTCCCTTCCGACCGCCTGGAGAATGCCGCCGAAATCGAGGCCTCATGCGCCATGTTTCTCAGACGTTTCATCCAGCAATAAACCACGCTTATGGATTGCCCGACACCGTTAGAATCGCCGGTTGAGACCGCCACGTCGCAACGCTCACTGTCAATCGGACTCCCCCGCTGCTGCAACTCCTCGGAGCAGCGCTTCCCGCTGACCCCCGAGGCGGTGGCCGCGCTTGTAGGCCGGGGGTTCCGCGTTGTAATGGAGGCGGGCGCTTCGGCCCATATCCATTACACCGACGCCACATACCAGCGCGCCGGAGCCCGGATCACCTGCCGCCGCGAAACCCTCGAGGCCGACATCGTAATCCACCTCGCCCCTCTGCCCGAGAGCGACGTCGCCTGTCTGCGCCGCGGCGCCCTGCTGCTCAGTCTGGCCAATTTCAGCCGGGCCAACGGAGCTGCCGTAATCCGTAAACTCCTCGACCGCAGGATCATAAACATCGCCATCGACCTCATCGCCGACAGCGACGGCCACCACCCCTTCGCCGATATCCTCTCGGAAATCGACGGCCGCGCCGCAATGGTGCTCGCCTCCTCGATGATGGCCGACCCGAAGAACGGCAAGGGAATTCTGCTCGGCGGCATCGCCGGGGTGATACCCTGCGAAGTAGTGATTTTGGGGAGCAATCTGGCAGCCTGCGCCGCCGCCCGGAGCGCGATGGGTCTGGGGGCCACGGTCCGGATGTTCGACGACGACATCTACCGCCTGCGCCGGGCCCTGCGCCGCGTCGGCGAGGGGGTAATCGGCTCGTCGGTCCACCCCAACGCTCTGGAAAACGCCGTGCATAGCGCCGACGTCATCATCGCCACCTCCACCCGCTGCCGCGTGGTAATCGACACCGAGGGTGAGCGCATCATGAAGAAAGGTGTGCTCGTCTTCGACCTCACCGACGAACCCGGGAAGGCCTTCCCGGCCATGCCGCTCGTGGACCTCGGCGAGCAGGCCCCGGCCAGTGTGCTGGCAGGGCGCCATTACTGCCACTGCAACGTAGGCTCGACCGTACCCCGCACGGCGGCCATGGCCCTGAGCGACACCTTCCTGACCCTGCTCGAGGACATCATCGACAACGAACCCTCGGCGTCGGCAATCCGTCTCACCCCCGGGGTCCAGGAGGCCACGCTGACCTTCCTCGGCCACACCGTCCACCGCCGCTGCGCCGAAATCGCCGGCACCCGCTACACCGACATCGCTATCCTCCTTTCGCTCAGCTGATTACTCCCGTCCTGGCTCACCTTTATTAATCCGGAAAATTCGTTATGGCAAAACAGAAATTCTATGTTGTCTGGGAAGGGCGTCAGCCCGGTGTCTACACCAGCTGGGAGGACTGTCAGGAGCAGACCGACGGCTTTCCGGGCGCCAAATACCGCTCGTTTCCCACTCAGGAGGAGGCCGTGGAGGCTTTCCGCTCGCAGGAGGACGCCGAAACCGAGCTTCTGCTGACCCATATCGCCGTCAAAAATGCCGAATCGAGGAAAGTGGATTATTCCCGGATTCCCGAAATCAACCTCAACGCCATCGCCGTCGACGGCGCATGCAGCGGCAACCCCGGCATGATGGAATACCGCGGCGTTTCCGTAGCCACCGGCCAGGAACTTTTCCATGTCGGCCCGCTCCCCGAGGGCACCAACAATGTAGCTGAGTATCTGGCGATTATCCACGGACTCGCCTACCTTTTCCAGCGCAACGACACCACCACGGCAATCTACACCGACTCCGCCACAGCCGTAGCGTGGGTGCGCAACCGCGGCTGCCGCACGCAGCTCAAGCCCACCGAGGCCAACGCCAAGATTTTCAATCTTATAGCCCGCGCGAACGTCTGGATCCGCTCGCACACCACCCCCAACCCCATCCTGCGCTGGAACACCTCGCTCTGGGGCGAAATCCCCGCCGACTTCAACCGCAAATAATATTATTTATGGTGTTTCGGCCGCAGCTTGTCAAGTAAAGTCTGGACATACGGCGTGGCCCGCACCTCCTGAGCGCGCTCCAGATAGCCGAGCGCCAGCCCCCTGTCATTTCCCTGAAGGTAATAATAATTCCCCAGCGCCAGCAGCGCGTCGTAGTCCGCGGGATTGTCGGCAAGCATCTGTTCATAGGTTTTCACCCCCTCGGCATAATCGCCGCAGAGCATCGCCCCCTGAGCCAGCGACAACAGGAATCCGCGGTTCTTCGGATCTCCCTGCAGCATAGCCTTGCTGAACTGCACCATCCGGGCGCCGTCGTGGCGATAGGTGTAATAGCGCAGCAGATAGTTGTCGATCGGGCGCCGCATCCAGGGATATTCCGCGCGGACACGGTGCAGGAAGTCGCCGTAAAGATTCGATTTCCCCAACTCAAAACTCGTGGATCTGACGCGCGACAGCACCGAGTCGAACGGCACTTTCGCCTGCAGCGCCTTGACCAGCAGGTTCATCTCAGCGACAGTATCCTGCCTGATGGCGTTCGCCACAATCGCCTTGCCGTAGGTCGCCGGCACGTCGGGCCGCTGCTCGAGCATCTGATAATAGGTCGCGGAGGCCTGGGTCCATTCGTGCTGGTCGAAAAAGCGGTCGGCCTTCAGCTGCAGGCGCTCATACGTGGCCTGCCCTGAGGCTGTCACACAGAACAGCACCGCGAGAATAATTAGAGTTGAAACGCGTTTCATTTCCTGACAGATTATATAGTTATAACGCCTGAACCGGCAGCTTAGTACATTAATTTATAAGCATTTTTACGCATTTCGGGCAAAAAAGTTGCGACATTCGCTTTTTCTTGCTAACTTAGCACCTGAATTAACACGAAGCATTATGATTAACCCACACAGATATTGCGTCATTATGTGCGGCGGCATCGGCAGCCGCTTCTGGCCCTACAGCCGTGAGTCAAAACCCAAGCAGTTCATCGACTTCCTCGGAACCGGCCGATCGCTGCTCCAGATGAGCTACGACCGCGTGCTCCCCTTCGTCAGCCCCGCCAACGTGATGATCGTAACCAACGCCCAGTATTTCGACCTCATCCGCCAGCAGCTCCCCGACGTTCCCGAAGAGAACATACTCCTGGAGCCCGCCCGCCGCAACACCGCCCCCTGCATCGCATGGGCAGCATACCACATCGCCGCCAAGGATCCCGAGGCGAGCATCATGGTGGCCCCCTCGGACCACCTCATCACCCGCGAGAATCTCTTCGAGGAGGCTATCCGCAACGGCTTTGAGTTCGTCGAAGCCAACGACGCCCTCCTCACCCTCGGCATCAAGCCCACCCGCCCCGAAACCGGCTACGGCTACATTCAGGTCGGCAAATCCGCCGGCAACGACATTTTCCACGTCAAGACCTTCACCGAGAAGCCCGAGCTCGAGCTCGCCAAGGTGTTCCTCGAATCCGGCGAATTCTTCTGGAACTCAGGCATTTTCCTCTGGACCGCCAAGACCATCATACGCGAGCTCCGCAACAACGCCCCCGACATCAGCAACTGCTTCGACAAGGGTCGCGGCCTCTTCTGCACTCCCGCCGAGAAGCAGTTCATCGCCGAGAACTTCCCCGGTTGCATGGGCATCTCCATCGACTTCGCCGTAATGGAGAAAGCCAAAAACGTCTACGTCGAATGTGTGAACTTCGGCTGGAACGACCTCGGCACCTGGAGCGCCCTCTACGACAACTCCCCCAAGAACCGCGACGCCAACGTAACCCAGAACTGCAGTGTCCTGGCCTACAATTCCACCGACAACATCTTTGCCGTCAACGGCGAGAAGCTCGTGGTGGTTTCCGGACTGCAGGGCTACATCGTGGCCGACGCCGGCGATGTGCTCCTCATCTGCCCCATGAGCGAAGAGCAGCGCATCAAGCAAATGGTGAACGACGCCAAGCTCTCCTTCGGCGAAAAATACCTGTAAACTCAATTGTTAGCCCCTAAGAAAGGAAAATCGCTGACCACAGGGCGGCTCCTGCATCTGATCCGCATCGTTGCAGCGTCGGTTATGCTGGCGCTGTCGACCTTGCTTTTCACCGCGGTCAACCACCGGACTGCCGAGGCGCTCCATTGGGTCGGCGCAATCCAGATCTGCCCGCTGGCGCTCTCGGCGGCCTTCGCCACCCTGGTGGTATGGCTGCTGATCACGCTGATTTTCGGGCGGATATACTGCTCGGCGGTCTGTCCGCTCGGGGCGACAATGGACGTTGTCAACCGCGCGGCCGACAACGGTTCGCTGCGCCCCGGCCGACGCGTTTTCCACTACGAGGGGGCCAACAACACCCTGCGCTACACGGTGTTGGGCGCCGCGCTGCTCTGTCTGCTCTGCGGCGTCCCCGTCATCATCCCCTCGTTAGTCGACCCCTACTCCGCCTTCAGCCGCATCTGCTCCGAGGTGGTGCGCCCCGTGGCGGACCTCGCCGGGGGGCGGCAGGTCGTCGAGGCCTCCTGGCTCGCCTTCGCCATTGCTGTCGCGACCATCGCCGCCGTAGCCTGGTTCAGCTGGCGCAAGGGGCGCATAATTTGCAACACCGTCTGCCCGGTCGGCACCCTCCTCGGGATGGTCAGCCGCAATTCCATCCTGCATTTCGACATCGACACCGACCTCTGCACCAGCTGCCGCCGCTGCGAATACACCTGCAAGAGCTCCTGCATCTCCATCGACGACCACACCGTCGACGGCTCGCGCTGCGTAACCTGCTTCCGCTGCGTCGATGTCTGCCCCGACAACGCAATCCGCTACACCATCCGCCGCAAACGGCTGGCCACCCCGCTGATCCAGCGGATCCAGACCGCCGCCGGCAACGCCTGCACAGGCCGCCGCGAAGCCCCCTGCGCCGAGGCCTCGAAGCCCCTCGCCGGCGAGCCCTGCGACTTCAGTCCGCTGCCCGCCGAAGCCGCCGGCGGCAGCAATAAACCATCGTAATCACTTAAGGCTCAACATAATGCAACAATATCTCGACCTGCTGCGGCACATCCGCGACAACGGCACCGACAAGGGCGACCGCACCGGAACCGGAACCCGCAGCGTTTTCGGCTACCAGATGCGCTTCAACCTCGAAGAGGGTTTCCCCCTGCTCACCACCAAGAAACTCCATCTGAAATCCATCATCTACGAACTCCTATGGTTCCTCAAAGGTGACACCAACGCCCGCTACCTCCAGGACCACGGCGTCCGCATCTGGAACGAATGGGCCGACCCCGACGGCAACCTCGGCCACATCTACGGCTACCAGTGGCGCTCATGGCCCGGATACAACGGC
Source organism: uncultured Muribaculaceae bacterium (assembly GCA_902494515.1). Lineage (GTDB taxonomy): Bacteria > Bacteroidota > Bacteroidia > Bacteroidales > Muribaculaceae > UBA7173. Next base: position 5,354 of record CABUTS010000093.1, read on the forward strand.
GAGTTCATCGACCAGATTTCCGAAGCCGTCGAGACCATAAAGCACGACCCCAACTCCCGCCGCATCATCGTCAGCGCCTGGAACGTCGCCGACCTCAGTAACATGAATCTTCCCCCCTGCCACGCCTTCTTCCAGTTCTACGTGGCCGACGGGCGGCTCTCCTGCCAGCTCTACCAGCGCTCGGCCGACACCTTCCTCGGCGTCCCCTTCAACATCGCCTCCTACGCCCTGCTGACCATGATGATGGCCCAGGTCTGCGGACTCCGTCCCGGTGACTTCATCCACACCCTCGGCGACGCCCACATCTACAACAACCACTTCGCCCAGGTCGAGGAACAGCTCTCCCGCACCCCGCGTCCCCTCCCCACCATGCGCCTGAACCCCGACGTGAAGTCCATCTTCGACTTCCGCTACGAAGACTTCACCCTCGAGAACTACAACCCCTGGCCCCACATCGCCGCCC
>CABUTS010000094.1 GCA_902494515.1 uncultured Muribaculaceae bacterium
AATAGCCGCATGTGGTCATAAGCCGCGTGCTCTTCTTTCATTGTGTCTTAAAACAAGTATAACCCGTGAGATGCTGATTACCAGCAGTTCTTACACATAACATTTTCGAATGAAACTTAAAGGATTGGCAATGATTGCAATAGGCGCGGTTCTCTCGCTGACGGGATGCGTGTCGAACGGCAAATATAACCAGCTCGTTGCCCGCTACGATGCTTCGCAGTCGGCACTTTCCGACGAGAAGGCCAAGGCTGCTTCGCTCGAGGCCCTGCTGAAACAGGCGCGCCAGAACAATCAGCAGCTCCGCGACGATTACGCCGCGCTGCAAAAGACTCTGGATCAGAGTATTCTGACCAACCAGTCGGGGAATGTGAATATCTCGAAACTCGTTGATGAAATCAATTCCTCGAACCAGTATATAAAACGTCTCGTGGAGGCCAAGTCGAAGAACGACTCGCTGCTGCTGGTGCTGTCGACAAACCTGACCCGTTCGCTCGACACATCGGAGCTTAAGGATGTGAATGTCAAGGTAATAAAGGGCGTGGTTTATATATCGTTAGCCGACAATATGCTGTTCAAATCGGGCAGCTACGCAATCTCGCCGGACGCCATGGATATCCTGTCGAAGATCGCCAAGATTATCAAGGACTACAAGAATTACTCCGTACTTGTAGAGGGCAACACCGACAATGTGCCCATCAAACGGGAGAATATCCGCAATAACTGGGACCTCTCGGCGCTACGTGCCTCGTCGGTAGTTCAGGTATTGCAGAATGATTTCGGGGTTGATCCTCAGCGACTTACTGCCGGTGGTCGCGGCGAATACAATCCCATCGCCTCGAATGATACCCCCGAAGGGCGTCAGGCCAACCGCCGAACCCAGATTATCATTACTCCGACTCTCGACCAGTTCATGGACCTGATTGACAAAGCGCCGAATACCGATTCCTCCGTAGCCAAATAACACCTCCCTTCATAACCCACAGCGGCCGCCTCCCATCTTCCGGAGCGCGGCCGCTTTTGCGTTTTAGATGGCATGGAGGAGGTAGTTTTTATGGCATAATGGAAGAGTGGGTTTTATGGCATGAGAGAATAGCAACGTACGGACGTGCCAAAGGCACGTCCGTACGTGGAGGTGGGACTTTGGCACATTGGGGTGGGACTTCGGGATGTTGAGGTGGGACTTTGGCATTGCCTGTCGACTTGAATGATACTTGAAAAATTTGGGGAAATGAGGATTTTTGACTTACTTTGCATCGTTTATCAGCAAATGGGAGAAATGCGGACTACGACGGTGCATCAAAAGGAGGACAAGCATGACAAGGAGGACAAGCATCAAAATAGGTCAATCATGACAAAGAGAACGAAGATATTGCTCAAACGTGGCGCTATAAGCATGAGTGTATTCATGATATTGGTAATAGCGTTTACTGTCTATGCCAACATCAGGGTTGAGGCGGCTGTATCAGACCGGATATACGTGGATGTGGAGTCGGTGCCTCATAATAGGGTAGCTCTTTTGCTGGGCACAAATCCTCTGAACAGATGGGGGCGCCCGAACTCCTACTTCACAAACCGGATTAATACGGCTGCGGAACTTTTCCATGCCGGTAAAGTGGACTTCATAATCGCCAGTGGCGACAATCACACGAAGCTATACGATGAGCCGACGGCCATGCGGGATTCTCTGATGGTTCACGGTGTGCCGGAGGGGAGGATAATACTGGATTTCGCCGGGTTCCGTACGCTTGATTCCGTTGTGCGGGCAAAGGAGATCTTCGGATGCGATTCGCTGACTGTAATATCGCAGGCCGACCATAATGCTCGCGCCCTGTATATCGCGGAATCCAACGGGATTGAGGCCGTAGCTGTTTCGGCTCCGCTGAGGGCCGGCAGATGGGTGAGGTTCCGCCTTACACTGCGGGAATGGCTTGCGCGCGACAAGATGATGCTGGACCTTTGGTTCGGCAAGCAGCCGCATTTTCTCGGCGAGAAAATTGCAATCCCAGATAATGTGAATTAGTTATACAGGATAATCTATTGAATATGCAGGATAATCTGAAGGAAAAACTTCCGCTGGTTGACGAGGAAGGGAATGTGATCGGCTGCGCCACGCGCGGCGAATGTCACGACGGCACGCGGCGCCCGCTGCACCCGGTTGTGCATCTGCATGTGTTTGATGCTCAGGGACGTCTGTATCTGCAAAAACGTCCCGACTGGAAAGATATCCAGCCGGGAAAATGGGATACGGCCGTCGGCGGGCACGTCGACTACGGCGAGGACGTAGCGACGGCGCTTCGCCGCGAGGTCCGTGAGGAGTTAGATATCACCGACTTCGAGCCGAAGTTTCTGCGCCGCTACATCTTCGAATGTGACCGCGAGCGGGAACTGGTCAACGCTTTCATGGCAACGGTTGCCGAGGAGCCGCGGCCCAGCGAGGAACTTGCCGGCGGACGCTTCTGGACCCGCGCCGAAATCCTTGACGGACTCGGCGCCGAGCCATGTCCCTTCACGCCCAACTTCTGCCGCGAATACCGGGACCTGTTTCTAAAAGGGTGAGGTCAGGGCTACGTGGGGCGCGGCGGAGGAGCGGAGGTCGGCGGGACTGTATGAGACGGTCAGGGTGGCGCTGGCGCCGGGCATAAGGGTGATGTAGTTGTCGCTGTATGTTACGGGGAGAACCTGACCGCCGTCGGCATCGAGGAGGTTCAGGCGCAGGAAGATCGCCGGGGTGTCGCGCGAGGTGTTGTGGAGTTTCACCTCGATGTGGCATAGGTTGTCGGCGCCGCAGCGGGGTTTGCCGGCGCGGAGGGTGACTTTCGGGGTGGGGAGGTCGCGGATGGCCCGGAGATCGTAGCTGCCGTCGGAGTTGAGCAGGTAAAGGTTGGTGGAGACGGGGCGTCCTTTGCGGTCGCTGAGGGTCTGGTCCACGAAATAGAGGCCGCTGAAGCCTTCGGGGAGCACGGGCATGTCGAAGGTGAGGGTAGTGTCAACGGGGAGGTCGAGCTTTTCGTTGGCGGTGGCCAGGACTTTGCCGTGGATGTCGCGCAGACGGGTGGTGGCCTTCAGCCCGTCGCGGGGAAGTCCGGAGCGGTTGATTACCTCAACGGTGTTGGTGGCGGCATTGCGCTGGATGTGAACGGGTTCGCAGGCTTTTTTCGAGCCGAAGAATGCGCCGAGGGGTTCGAAGTAATAGTCGTAGGTCTGCCATACCATGCTGGGCCATGCGGGGTGGCTCATCCAGAGGAGCACACCCTGGCGCGAGCCGGAGGTGGACTCGAACAGGGCACGGTAGGATTCGTAGCTGAGCCACTGCGCCAGCTCGGCGAAGGTGCGGGTGTCGCTGAACGGGCCGAAGTTTTCCTCCATCATTTCCATGAAGGCGCCACAATTCTGGGCGCCGCCGAGGGTGAAGTCGTGGAGGGCCATCGGCAGCCGGAGGGCCTCGAAATCCGAGACATCACCGAAGGTGCGCTGCAGCCCCTCGAGGGTCATCGGCGCGGGGATGCCGCGCTCGGAGTGGATCTTGCCGCTCTGGTTTTTAAAGTAAAATTCCGGGCGCATGGCGCGATAGGGACCAAAGCCCGAAACGCCCCCTGCAGCCGAATGGGGGATATAGAGAAGGTCCGGGTGGTTCTCGGCTACAATCCGGCGCAGCGCCGAGTCGAGACGGGCGGGTGGATTTCCTTCGTTGCGACCGCAGTATAGCAGGAGCGAGGGGTGGCGGCGGATACGTTTCACCAGCTCGAGGGCGTTGTCGGTGAACATCGTGTCGTCGTCGGGATGGGGACCATCGCCGGGGTTGGCGAGCCAGAAGTCCTGCCAGATCATCACGCCGTTGCGGTCGCAGGCCTCGTAGAACTCCTCGTTGGGAGTCTGACCGACCCAGTTGCGGATAAGGGAGAAATTCTGCTGGCGGTGGAGGTTGACAGCGGTGTTGTATTCGCGCTGGCCGTAGCGGAGGTTGGCCTCGGAGAAGCCCCAGTTACCGCCGTAGGCTGCCATACGGCGGCCGTTGACATAGACCTTGAGGTTGGTTTCGGGGTCTACGGCCGACACCTGACGGAGACCGACGTCGAAACGGAGCGTGTCGGGGCGGGCGGCGGCATCGGCGGGTGTGAAGATGAAGTCAGCGGCGTGGAGCACCGGAGCGCCCATGCCGTTGGGCCACCAGAGGGGCATACGCAGGCCCGATAGCTGCGGATAGCTTTCGGACGCAAACTCCTCGGTGACAGCGGTGTGCGGGGCGATCTCCACATCCTTTTCCACTTCGATGCCGGCCATAGCGAAACGGAGCTTGCCGGCGAGGGGAGCGGCGGTGGAGTTGGTGAGCACCACGGCGGGAGTAATCGTGGCTGCGGTGTCGGGGAGGGCGAGAGTGGTCTGCACCCAGGGGTCGGAGAGGTGAGCCGGACCCTCGTAGGTGAGGTAGACATTGTCCCAGATACCGTCGTTGCGTCCCGGAATAGTGGGAATCCAGTCCCAGCCCACCGAAGCGTGGAACGTCGGGTTGTCGGAACCGAGCACGCCGCCGTTGGCGTCGGTTGACTGCATGGTGCGGTTCTTGACAGCTCCCTGATGATGGTTGCTTATGACCTTGACAGCCAGGATATTGTCTGAGGGGAGAAGATTGTCGGTGACGTCAAAGCGGCCATGGCTGAAAGCGCCGTTGATTTTCCCTACGAGCTTGCCGTTGAGAAAAACATGGGCTTTCCAGTTGATGCCGTCGAAGTTGAGGAACACGCGGTCCTTGCTCTCCGCTCCGGTGAAACCTTCGGGAAGGGTGAACGAGGTGCGGTACCAAAAATCGTCGGCGAAGGGGATGTGGTCGACACTGAAAATATTTGTGCCGAAGTTCGGCTCGGCGATTTTTCCGGCGTTGACAAAGTTGATGAAGTTGGTCGAAGGGACGGACGCCGCCATCCAGGTGGAGTCGTTGAACCCCGGGGATGAGAGCCTCTCACCTTCGGGATGCCCCTGACGGAGAACCTTTTCCAGCGGGAAAAAGCGCCACTGATTGCCGTCGAGATAATAGCGGTTCCCCTCGAGACCGCGGCGCCCGATGGCTGAGAAAACTTCGGATGGGTCGCCGGGATACACGCCCGGAGCGCGGTTTTGCGCAGAGGGTATAGTGGCGTCTTGCGCGGAGGCTGCGCTGGCGTTCTGTGCGGAGGCCGCGGTAGCGTCCTGTGCGCTGGCGATTGTGGCGCAGAACAACAAACTGACGCCGGAAATACAACTGAGGAATTTTACGCTCATGTTTTCATGGTATAACCCGTGTCAGGGCCCGACACGGAGGTGAAACGCAATATATTTATGGTGCAAAATTACAAATTTTATCTCAAACAATCAACATTCCCCCCACTCCTTCTCCCTCCAATATTGAAATCTCAGAATTCATATTTGTACTTTATATCAATACTTCGGTAAATTTTTAAAGTTATCGGCACAAGCGGTTGCCTAAGCCGCTGAGCCTGATTATTTAACCCGTTAAAAATCAATGAATTAGTTAACAAAGTTTAGCATAATAAAAT
>CABUTS010000095.1 GCA_902494515.1 uncultured Muribaculaceae bacterium
GGATTGATAACGATTTTCGAGCGGACCTCCCGGAGATACTCCATCAGACAGTCCACCGACACATCCGACATCGGCACAAGCCGCTGTTTGGATCCTTTCCCCTTTACAATCAAATATTTATCAGTGAAATAAACATCGGAGAACTTAAGCCCGACAAGCTCCGAAACGCGGAGGCCGCAGCCGTAGAGAACCTCCATGATGGCGCGGTTGCGCACCCCCTCGGCGGTCGAGAGGTCGATTTGCGAAATCATCGCGTCGATTTCCTCTACAGTCAGCACCTGCGGGAGATGCTCGCCGGTCTGCGGCTTCTCTAAAAGCTGCGAGGGGTCTTCGTCGAGATACCCCCCGATGACCAGAAAATGGAAGAAACAGCGGATGCCGCTGACAATCCTCGAGCGGGAGGAGGGGGAGATGTCGAGGTCGGCAAGCGCCGCCATGAACTCCTGCAGATCGGGGTATCTCACATCCTCAAGATCCTTGCACTCCTCGGCGAGCCAGGTCAGAAGCCTGCCGACATCCTGGCCGTAGGCGGTTGCGGTGTTGTCGGAGAGCCCCTTCCGCAGAATCAGATGCCCGGCGAATTCGCGCCTGACCTTTTCGATGTCATCAATAGTCCGCATGGCTGGGGGAAATGAGGGGATTTACGTGAAGAGAAAATTTTCGCAGGGAGGATTTACATATCCAGCTCGAAAATCTGATGGGGAAGGCGGGGGAAAAGGCAGGAAACCGAGGTGTAATCGTCGTGGAAGGTCATACCGTAGGTAACGACAGTGGAGACCTCCTCCCAGAGGCGGCGGTTCAGCTTGAAGTCGAGGTTGCGGATGCAGAGTACCAGCTGCGGATTCTTGTCCATCAGCTCCAGGAGGTAGCGGCGCATCATGTGGTAGTTCTCCTGCCGGACGTAGGAGATGACTACCACACACATTTTGTCGTTGTCGATCGGTATGGGGTTCTCGCGGGTCCAGCGGAGCGATTTGGCGTTAGGCACCGCGCGATTGATGAGCACATGCATGGCTTCGCTGCTCTGGCCGATTTCAAGCACCGTGGCGGGGTTGAAATGGCAGAGGACACGGAAGAGCATACGCGCCTCGTGAGGGTCGTAATTGGCGGCCGTGAAGCCCATATTCACGACCTTGTCGCCGCGGTGACGCCGGATGCAGAAGGAGTCGATTTCGGCGTAAGCGTAGTAGGAAACGTCGTGGAGCTTCAGCACCTTCGTGATGAAGTCGAAGGCGAAGGGGGAATGGACTCCGAAGCCCCGCGAGGTGCGGAAGCGCCGCAAGGTTTTAAAGGGATGTGTCAGTAAACCCATCGTTGTCTGTTCCGGCCGGTTCGGTCGGGTCTGCTTTCGGTTAAAATGTCCGGTCAGCCAGTTGGATTTGCCCGGTTTATTTACAGTTTACAGTTGAAGCGCCGTGAGGTTTGTCGAAACCCTTCATTTTCGGGCAGAGGAGTAGCCCCAGGAGGGCGGCAGCCAAAGCCACGTAGATGAGGATAACGGCAAGGCGGGCCACGCCGACTGTGCCGCTCACGGATGCCGGGCTGAAGCGCATCTCGATCCGGTGCTCGCCGGCGGGAACCTTCAGCGCGCGCAGCAGATAGTTCACGCGCCCGATTTCAGCAGGTTTGCCGTCGATGGTGGCCTCCCATCCCCAGGGGAAATAAACCTCGGAGAAGACTGCCACACCTCCGCGGGCCGAGCGGGCGGCGTAGGTCAGCGCCCCGGGAGCGTAAGTGGTCTCGAAGATGGTGTCGCCGAGAGATTTCGGAGTGGCGGCGTCGCCCAGGATTCCCTTGAAACGCTTGTCAGCAACGGCGGTCAGCGACGGGGTGATGGTGTCGAGAGCGGCCATCTCGGCGTCGGGATTATCGGCATATTTCAGGTCGCTGACGAACCAGGCGTTCCCCAGAGCATCGGGGTTGGTCATCAGCTGACCGTCGGGGCCGATGATGTAGCGGGCGTTGAGCATATTGAGGACATTGAAGTCAGCCTGGTCGACATCGCCGCGCTGGAATTTGCCGAGGTGACGGTCGATGAGGTCCTGATAGCGGGTGAGCTTCGCGGCGTGGTAGCCGCCGATGGTCTTGTGGTGGAACGACGGGGCGGCGGCCTGGAAGCGCGGGATGTCCATAACGCGGTAGTTCATCGAGGTGTCGGCGAGAATCTGGCGGTCGGTGTCGCTCAGGGGGAAGGGATCGGTGGCGGAGAGTTCCGGCGGACAGAAGCTGTCGTGGCTGAGGTAGCGCTTGTCGACGCTGTAGAGGTCAGCGGCAACGAGCAGACCGATGAGCAGTGCGCCCGTCCATGCCCGCTTCTTCGGCTGTTTGGTGTAGCGGCAGAACATGAGGACTCCGAAGGCGAGAACCACGAAAATCAGCGACCGGAGGGAGTCGGCCGTAACCATCGAATAGCGCAGGTCGGTGACCGCAAGGGCGATGTTCGGATTGTCGATGGAGAAGTACGACACTACGTTCGCGGGGTAGCCCTGGGCGCGGAGCTGCTGCCCGATCATGTCGGAATACATCACGTCGGTGTCGGAGATCGCCGAACCGAAGAGGCCGGGGGAAATAACCCCGAGGAGACAGACGAACGCCACGGCGCCGAAGCTGACGCAGATTGCTTTCTTATACTTTTTCCAGGGGTCGGGGGTGGTCAGGAGTTTCTGCAGCGCCAGGATTGCGAGCACCGGCATGGTGAACTCGGCGATGACCAGGATGGACTCTACGGTGCGGAACTTGCTGTACATCGGAATGTAGTCGATGAACAGGTCGGTGAGCCACTGCATGTTCCTTCCGAGGGCCAGAAACACCGACAGGAGGGTCATCACAAGCAGCGCCCATTTCATCGGGCCGCGGACTATGATGCACCCGAGCACGAACAGCACGAATATCACCGCGCCGACGTAGACGGGGCCGTTGGTGCCCTCAGGTTCGCCGAAATACTGCGAGGTATAGTTGATGATATACTGCTGTTCTTCGGCTGAGAGGGGAGCCAGAATCTCATCGGCGCCGTCGAACTCGGCCAGGGAGGTGGGGAGCATCTGCCCCTGAACAGGGCGCGCCGAGGCGCCACCCTTGATGTTCGGAATGAGCAGCGACAGGGACTCCACGCGGCCGTAGGAATACTGGGTGATGTAGTCGCGATCGAGGCCGGCGGTCTGCTGCGAGGCGTCGGGCTGGGTCAGCTCGGAGTGGGCGCCGCGCATCGACTCCTTGGAGTATTTGTAGGTGTTGTAGAGGCTCGGGAGGTTGGCGCAGACAGCCAATACGGCGGCCACGGTCAGGGCGCCGGTGGCTTTCAGGAAGCGCGGCCAGCGGTGGCGGCGCATGGCGTCAATGGCGTAGCAGATGATTACCCCGAAAATCACGAACAGGAAGTAGTAGGTCATCTGCGGGTGGTTGCTCTGAATCTGCATCATGGCAAACAGGGCGGCCAGCGCGGAGCCCAACAGCCAGCGCCCGCGGTAGGCCATGATAATGCCGGCGATGGTCGGGGGGATATAGGCCAGGGTGACGAATTTCCAGATATGTCCGGCACCGATAATGATGATGAAGTAGGAGGAGAAGCCCCACGCGACGGCGCCGATCAGGGCGTAATACCAGCGGACTTTCATCGCCATGAGCAGAATCAGCATGCCGGTCATCATCATCACCAGCAGGTTCGACGGCGAGGGGAAGCCGAGGCCGTAGAGGGTGGTGATCCAGCTGAACAGGGAGTCGGAGGGGTAGGAGGGGGAAATCTGGAAGGTCGGCATGCCGGAGAACAGCGAGTTCGTCCAGCGGGGCTCCTCGGCGCCGGGGTTGGCCTCCATGTAGGCTTTCACCTCCTGACCGATAGCGGCGCCCTGCTGCATGTCGTGCTGGCGCAGCTGGTTACCTTCGGCAGCGTCGGGGTGGAAGAACACCAGCGCCAGCAGCGCGATAACCGCGAGGCTGACGAAAAATCCCCACACCTGGGGGCGGGTGAAGTATTCCCGCAGCGTGGCGGGTATCTGTTTGATGGCGTCAGCCGGCGTGGCTTTCGGCTTTACGGCGTCGGCCTGCGCGGCTTTCGGCCCGGAAGTTTCGGCCTGTGCGGGCCGTGTTTCGTTGCTCATTTACTGAAAGATATAATTCTAAGATGCAAAATTAACGAAAGTACGCCTTTTTTCCAAAATTATTGGAAATAATTGGAAATAAAGGAGAATGATTGAACACTATTTGCATTTAAAACCTTATATTTGCAGGAGTAACCTCCACACAC
>CABUTS010000096.1 GCA_902494515.1 uncultured Muribaculaceae bacterium
AAGGACTACGCCAGCCAGACCCGCCTGCAGTGGTTCATCGACGAGCAGATCGAAGAGGAGGAGAACGCCCGCACTTTCATCGACACCCTCAAGAAGATTGGCGACAACGGCTACGGTCTCTACATGTTCGACAAGGAACTCGCCGCCCGCACCTACGTCACCCCCGCCCCCCTCGCCGGCAAGGAATAATCCAAGAATCTTAATCCGCTTACAGGGACGTGCCCCCGGCATGGTAGATATGCCGAAGGCACGTCCTTTCAAACGAATCCCCTCACTATGGCAAAAAAGGTCGTCGAAACCCCTTTGATGAAGCAATATTTCCTGATGAAGCAGAAGCACCCCGACGCGGTGCTCCTCTTCCGTGTGGGCGATTTCTACGAGACTTTCTCCGACGACGCCATCGTCGCCTCCGAAATTCTCGGAATCACCCTGACGAAGCGCGCCAACGGCGCGGCCTCCTCAGTGGAGCTCGCCGGTTTCCCTCATCATGCCCTCGACGCCTATCTGCCTAAACTCGTCCGCGCCGGTAAGCGCGTGGCCATCTGCGAGCAACTCGAGGACCCGCGGCTGGTGAAAAACCGCCTCGTCAAGCGCGACATCACCGAGCTCGTAACCCCCGGTGTCGCCCTCAACGACAACGTCCTCGAAAACAAGCAGAACAATTTCCTCGCCGCCATCCATTTCGACAAGGACTCCGCCGGCGTGGCCTTCCTCGACATCTCCACCGGCGAATTTCTTGCCGCCGAGGGGAAGGAGGAGTATGTGGGGAAACTCCTGGAGAACTTCGCCCCGAAGGAGGTGCTCGTGGAGCGCGGCAAAAAGCCGCATCTCGAGGGTACCTTCACCGGGAAATATGCGGCTTTCGAGCTGGAGGACTGGGTTTTCACCCCCCAGGCAGCCCAGGACCGCCTGCTGAAGCAGTTCCAGACCGCTTCGCTCAAGGGGTTCGGCCTCGGCAAAATGCCCCGCGCCATCATTGCCGCCGGCGCCATCCTCCATTACCTCGATCTCACAAAACACACCCAGATCGGGCACATCACCCGCATTTCACGAATCGAGGAGCAGCAGTTCGTGCGCCTCGACAAGTTCACGGTCCGGAACCTCGAGCTTATCCAGCCCCTCGGCGACGAGGGGAAGAGTCTGCTCGACGTCATCGACCGCACCGTCTCCCCGATGGGCGCCCGTATGCTGCGCCGCTGGCTCTGTTTCCCGCTGAAGGATCCCGCCGCCATCAACGCGCGCCTCGACATCGTGGAGTGTTTCTTCCGCGAACCGGAACTCCGCGATCTGCTGCTCGAGCTGCTCGGCCAGGTCGGCGACCTCGAGCGTCTGGTGTCGAAGGTTTCGGTCGGCCGCGTAACTCCCCGCGAGGTGATTCAGATCAAAAACGCCCTGACCGCCATTGCCCCGGCCCGGCGGCTCTGCATGAGTTCCTCGCTCGAAGGGCTCCGCAAGATGGGGGAGCAGCTCAACGCCTGTGAGCCGATCCGCGACCGCATCGAGCGCGAAATCACCCCCGACGCCCCGGTCGCCCTCAACAAGGGCTCGGTAATCCGCAAGGGGGTCAGTGAGGAGCTCGACGAGCTCCGGATGATTGCCTTCCAGAGCAAGGACTACCTCCAGCAGATGCAGCAGCGCGAGAGCGAGCGCACCGGAATTCATTCGCTCAAAATCAGCTACAACAACGTTTTCGGCTACTACATCGAGGTAACGAACACTCACAGGGACAAGGTCCCGCCGGAGTGGATCCGCAAGCAGACCCTGGTGAACGCCGAGCGCTACATCACTCAGGAGCTCAAGGAGTATGAGGAGAAAATCCTCACGGCCCAGGACCGCATCGCCATCCTCGAAGCCGAAATCTACAACGAGCTGGTAAAGCAGCTCACCGAATATGTGGCGGTTATCCAGACCGACGCGAAGATTCTGGCCCGTCTCGACTGTCTTCTCGCCTTCACCCGTGTGGCCCGCGAGAACCACTACAACCGTCCGGTAGTCGACGATTCGCTGATTCTCGACATCCGCGGCGGCCGTCACCCCGTAATTGAAAAGGAACTACCCCCCGGCACACCTTATATTTCAAACGACGTATGTCTGGAGAACAGCGCGACGCAGATAATGCTCATCACCGGTCCGAATATGGCCGGTAAGTCGGCGCTGCTCCGTCAGACCGCGCTCAACGTCATCCTCGCCCAGATCGGCAGCTTCATAGCCGCCGAAAGCGCCCGGATCGGTGTCGTCGACAAGGTTTTCACCCGCGTCGGCGCCTCCGACAACATCTCGCTCGGAGAATCCACCTTCATGGTCGAGATGAACGAGGCAGCCTCGATTCTGAACAATATCTCGGAGCGCTCGCTGGTGCTGTTCGACGAACTCGGCCGCGGCACCTCCACCTACGACGGCATCTCAATAGCCTGGGCAATAGTCGAATACCTCAACCGCTCGAAGCAGAAGCCCAAGACGCTGTTCGCCACCCATTACCACGAGCTCAACGAGATGGAGGGAGCCTATCCCGGCGTCCGCAACTTCAACGTCTCCGTGAAGGAGATCGACGGCAAGGTCGTATTCCTCCGAAAGCTCCAGCCGGGAGGCTCGGAGCACAGCTTCGGCATACATGTCGCCAAACTCGCCGGTATGCCCAAATCCATCCTCGACCGCGCCAACCAGGTACTCGCCAAACTCGAGGAATCCAACGCCGGGAACTCCGGAGCCGCCGTGGCTGCCGCCGTGCCGCAGCCCGCAGTCGAAGACGGCATGCAGCTCAGCTTCTTCCAGCTCGACGACCCCGTCCTGAGCCAGATTCGCGACGAAATCCTCAACCTCGACATCAACAACCTCTCCCCCCTTCAGGCCCTCAACAAGCTCTCCACCCTCCGCTCCATCCTCACCGGCAAATAACCGACCTCGGCTCGCTGAAGCTCGCAGCCTAAACAAAAATTTTTATCCCTGCCCTGAGCTTTAGCGAAAGGTTCCAAGCCCTGAGCTTTAGCGAAAGGTCTGAAAGCTCACCACCCAAACAAAAATTTTTGTCCCTGCCCTGAGCTTTAGCGAAGCCTTTTAAACCCTTTTACCCCTTTTAACCCCAAACCCTAAATTATGAGCCGCGAAATCTACCGGGCCCCCTGGCATGACTACCAAAGCCCCTGCATCTATATGGTGACCATGAACAAGGCCCCCGGCGTCAGGGACTTCGGCTCGCTTGCAGGCGACGTGAAAATCCCCCGCGGCAACCCCGGCTCCCCCTTTGTCAGCACATCGCCTACTGGCGACGCCATCAAATCGGCGCTCCGCAAATTCCATGAAATCGAACCCGCGGCCCGCATCTACCAGTATGCCATCATGCCGGATCACCTCCACCTCCTGCTTCATATCCAATACCGCACCGAAGCGACCCTCGGCATGACCATCGCCCGCTTCAAAACCGCCGTCAACGACTTCGCCGGCATCACCCACGTCTTCGACAAAGGCTTCAACGACCAGATCCTCAAACCCGACCGCTCCCTCCAGACCCTCTACGACTACATCCGCGACAATCCCCGGCGACTCGCCGAACGGCGTGCCAACCCCGATTTCTTCCGCCGCCTCAACAATCTGACCATCGCCGGACACCCCTGCCAGGCTTACGGCAACCACATCCGGCGCCATCACGCGCAAAACCTGTCTTGCCCTCAACACTCTGGCCGCGGCCATTGCAACCTAACTTCCGAATAAACCGGTTAAACCAGCTTTCAACCCCACTTATTCACACCTTTAAACTCCCATATATAATAATGTATACCGCCGCTTACCACAATCTGATTAACTCACTGAAAAACAAGAAAGAAATACGGGTGCTGTTTGTTTGCCTCGGCAACGAATAAGAAAATTTTTCTAAATTATTTAATCCTAATACTCATAGTGTTAGGATTATTTTGTATCTTTGTAATGTAAACCGAATCAACGGTTTTATTTCAAATAATGTAAACCACAAGGTAAACCATTTGCAAGGTATGAAACGTAATTTACCGACCATCACACCTATATTATATTAAAGAATCCCCAATGTTAGCCACTATGCAAAACAGACTGAAACACGTCTGATTCCAGTTAAAAAGAATTGGTGAGCTAATTCTATCAATAATGCCATCCGGAAAAAATTCCGAAT
>CABUTS010000097.1 GCA_902494515.1 uncultured Muribaculaceae bacterium
CCAATGTTCACACGCACCACCCTGACAGACCAATTACAGGCACAGGCCGGCGTCAACGCCAACGCCGAAATCATCAGTCCACAGAAAATGAGAGCATTGTACAAGAAGGTTAACAAGAGCTAAAGCTTAGTAGTACTACATCAATGGCTACAGAGGCACAGCGCTTAACGCGCTGTGCCTCAGCGTGTAATGGGCCACAAGTGTCAAAGATGAAAAATTAATAATAATCTTCAACATGATGAATATTGCTGTAAGATTATGTGGAAAATGGGGAAGGGGATTGGGTGTGGAGGCGGGTTGGTTCGTATTATAGATGTGAATGTTTAGTGAATAGTAATCATACTAAGGTAAAAATTGATTGTACAAAACGCCCCGGCTTTCGGGGCGTTGGTTTTTTTGACTGAAATCCCATTTTTTTGACGGATTTCCCCCTGCGGATTGGTGGAATATACCGCGGTTATTTGCGGGAGTTTTATTAACTTTGCAATGGAGTAAGCCAAAGATTAATTATCATGAAATTACCATGTAGAAACCAGATATGAGAAAGAAATTTTTTGCTATTGGAATGTCGCTCGCAGTCTGCGGAACAATGATGACAGCTCAGGCGGCTGGAGGTGCAGCTCCCTCAAGCGCCCCCGAACGTGGCGGGGCTGAAGCTGCGGTGCTTGACCTGAAAAAGCCCGGCGCTGAAATCAATCCCGACATGTACGGCATCTTCTTCGAAGACATCAACTTCGGTGCCGACGGCGGTCTGTATGCCGAGATGGTCAAGAACCGCTCGTTCGAGTTCCCCAACGCCCTGCAGGGGTGGAAAGCCACCGGCGCCGTCGAGGTTATGGACCAGGGGGGGCCCTTCCCCCGCAACCCGCGCTACGTCAGCATGAGCACTTCCGGCCATAACGACAAATACACCAGCCTCGAAAACGAGGGCTTCTTCGGCGTGACCTTCGCGAAGGATTCCGTCTACCGCTTTTCGGCCTGGATGCGCGCCCCCAAGGGTGCCGCAAAGGTGCGCGTGGAGCTGGCCGATCCCGCCTCGATGAACTGGACCCAGACCATGGCCTCCGGAATAATCGAAGTAACCTCCACCGACTGGCAGAAATATACCCTTGAACTCAAACCCACCGCCTCCTGCAAGCGCGGTGTGCTCCGCCTGTTCCTTAACCATCCCGACCCCAACCCCGTTGACGTCGAGCACGTTTCGCTGTTCCCCGCCAACACCTGGAAAGGCCGCGAAGGGGGACTCCGCCAGGACCTCGCGCAGGCTCTCTACGACCTCCATCCCGGTGTGTTCCGCTTCCCCGGCGGCTGCATCGTGGAGGGCACGCAGGTGCCTGACCGCTATCAGTGGAAAAACACCGTCGGCCCCGTTGAAAACCGTCCGCTCAACAGCAACCGCTGGCAGTCGACCTTCACCCACCGCTTCTATCCCGACTATTACCAGACCTACGGTCTCGGGTTCTACGAATACTTCCAGCTGGCCGAAGACCTCGGCGCCGCGCCCCTGCCGGTGCTGAACGTCGGTATGATTTGCCAGTATCAGAACCCCGGCGAGAAGGCTTTTGTGCCCCTTGACAGTCTCCAGCCCTACATCGACGATGCCCTCGACCTGATCGAGTTTGCCAATGGCCCGGCTGACAGCAAGTGGGGCAAGGTCCGTGCCGACATGGGTCATCCCGCACCCTTCGGCCTGAAATACCTCGCCATCGGCAACGAACAGTGGGGTCCCGGTTATGTCGAGCGCCTCGAGAAGTTCATCGGCCCGATCCGCGCGAAATATCCCGACATCCTCATCGTCGGTTCCTCCGGTCCGGCTCCCGACGACGACAAATATGAATACCTCTGGCCCGAAATGCGCCGCCTGAACGTCGACCTCGTCGACGAACACTACTACCGCAACGAAGAGTGGTTCAAGAACGCCGGCACTCGCTACGACAAGTACCCCCGCAAGGGTCCGAAGGTCTTCGCCGGCGAATATGCCTGCCACGGCGCCGACGGCCGCAACTTCAACCACTTCAACGCCGCGCTGATGGAATCCGCCGCAATGACCGGCTTCGAGCGCAACGCCGATGTGGTCCGTCTGGCAACCTACGCTCCGCTGTTCGCCCATGTTGAGGGGTGGCAGTGGCGTCCCGACATGATCTGGTTCGACAATTCCAGGTCCATGCGCACCGCCAGCTGGTATGTGCAACAGCTCTTCGGTCTCAACCGCGGCGACCGCGTGTTGCCGCTGACCCTCGGCAAGCAGCCGATTGCCGGCCTCGAAGGGCAGAACGGCCTCTATGCCAGCGCTGTGCTCGACGGCGACGACATCGTTGTTAAGGTCACCAATACCTCCGATGCTCCGCAGGAGCTCCCCATCGACTTCAAGGGTCTTAAGGCAAAGACTCCGCTGACAAAACTGACGGTAACCCGTTTCGAGGTCCCGAAGGGGGCCGACGGTTCGCTGAATCTCATGGCCGAAAACACCCTCGACAACCCCGAAGCCGTCAAGCCGGTGACCACCGAGGAGACTGTTGAAGTCTCCAAATCCTGGACCGCGCAGCTCCCCGCGCGCTCCTTCACTGTTTATCGCTTTTCAAAGTAAACTAACTTAGCTATCTTAGCTATTATAGCTGTTTTAGCTAACTTAGCCAACTTAGCTAATTTAGCTAAATTAGCTGGATTATTCAGGCTGATGAAAATACTTGTCAAATACTGCGCGGCGCTTGCGGTCGGCTGTCTGCTGACCGCGGGCGCTGCAGCTGAGGAAACCGGAGTGATTTCCGGGGTGCGGGAAGTCCCGGTAGCTCCGGGATATGCCGCGACGTCGGTGAACACCGCGGTGTTCCGCGGCAGTTCGCTGGTGAGCGATAGTGACCACCAGTTTATCGTATTCTATGACCCCGAAGGGAGGGTTGTGGTAGGTCGTCGTGCGCTCGGTTCGGACAACACTCCCGGCTCGGACAAAGTCTTGGCCTCGGACAAATGGGAGCTGAATACCACCCAATACAGCGGGAATGTCGCTGATGCTCACAATGTTATCTCCCTGGGCATCGACGGCGACGGTTTCCTGCACCTCAGCTTCGACCATCACGGCCATCCGCTCCGTTACGCCCGGTCCGTGGCTCCCGGCTCCCTCGAATTCGGGCCCCTCGAAGCGATGACCGGAGTGGATGAATCGGATGTCACCTACCCCGATTTCTACACGCTCCCCGACGGCGACCTGCTGTTCGCCTACCGTTCCGGGGTTTCCGGCCGCGGCAATCTGGTGCTGAACCGCTATTCGGTCAGGGAACGCCGATGGAGTCGCATCCACGATATCCTCGTCGACGGCGAGGGGCAGCGCAATGCTTACTGGCAGCTCTGCACCGACCGCAACGGGGTGATTCACCTCTCCTGGGTATGGCGCGAGACATGGCTCGTGGAGACCAACCATGATCTCTGCTACGCCCGTTCGCGCGACGGCGGCAGGAGCTGGGAGCGTTCCGACGGTACCCCCTACACGCTCCCGATTACCGCCGCTACGGCAGAGGTCGCCGTCGCCATCCCGCAGAATTCCGAGCTGATCAACCAGACTTCGATGAGCGCCGATGCGCAGGGGCGTCCCTGCATCGCAACTTACTGGCGCGACAGCGACAGCGCCGTGCCTCAGTTCCGGATGGTCTGGCATGACGGCAACGGCTGGCAGACCTCGCAGGTCGGCAACCGCACCGAGCCTTTCTCGCTGAGCGGCGGCGGAACCAAGATGATTCCCATCTCCCGTCCGGCATGTGTATGGTCCGAGAGGGGGATGGCCGTGGTTTTCCGCGATGCCGAACGGGGGTCGCAGCTCTCGGTCGCAACCCTGAAAGCCGGTGATAAGGAGTGGACAATCAGCGATATAACGCGAGTTCGGGATAAGAAATCGA
>CABUTS010000098.1 GCA_902494515.1 uncultured Muribaculaceae bacterium
AATAGCCGCATGTGGTCATAAGCCGCGTGCTCTTCTTTCATTGTGTCTTAAAACAAGTATAACCCGTGAGATGCTGATTACCAGCAGTTCTTACACATAACATTTTCGAATGAAACTTACAAAAATATTTGCCGCCGTGGCTGTAGCTCTGAGCCTTTTCGCTCCGGAGGCCGCGGCTCGCGATCTGGTTATCCTCCAGACCAACGACACACACTCTCAGATCGACCCCACCGACAAGGGGTTCGGCGGCGTCCAGCGCCGCAAGGTTTTCATTGACAGCGTCCGCGGCGCCAGCCCGGATGTGTTGCTCATCGACTCCGGCGACGCCGTGCAGGGCACTCTGTTCTTTACCCTCCATGGCGGCAAAGTGGAGATGGATGTGATGAGTCTGCTGGGCTATGATGTTCAGATTCTCGGTAACCACGATTTCGACAACGGTGTTGAAGCCATGGCCCGGAATGTCGCCCGCAGCAAGGCTTCCTGGATTTCAACGAATTACACTTTCGATAATGACTCTGTTGCCGGGCTCTTCCTCCCCTGGAAGGTGTTCAGATACGGCGACCGGAAGGTCGGGGTTATCGGCCTCAATCTCAATCCCGAGGGGATGATCTCCCCGAAGTGCTCGGAGGGGGTGAATTACCACGACGCCGTAAAGGTCGGCAATATTGCTGCCGCATGGCTCAAGGACCGCGAGGATGTTGACCTCGTGGTTGCCGTGACACACCTCGGTTACGGCGATGTCGTTCCCCCGAGCGACATGGACATCGCTAAGAATTCCAAAGATATTGACATCATCCTCGGTGGCCATTCCCATACGCTTATTACTCCCGGCAGCGGAAAAGAGTGGCTGCTCAACGCCGACGGCGATTCCGTGCTTGTGACCCAGAACGGGAAATCCGGGCAGTATATCTCTGAGGTTACCGTTGATCTCGACAGTGTAGGGCTGAAGAAGCCTCGCCTGCGTCAGGTGCTTCTCGACAAATCTTACGACCGCAGTCACTCCGCGGCGCTCGATTCTGTCATTGAACCCTACCGTGCTGCAGTCGATGCGCTGATGAACGAAAAAATCGGCACTTCCCGTCAGGAACTCCCCAACGATAAGCCGGCGCTGCTGAATTTTGTCAGCGACTTCTGTGCGGCCCGCGGCACGGAACTTGCCGGCCGAAAGTTAGATCTTGCGCTGATGAATTCCGGAAGTCTACGCCGCGGTCTCCCCAAGGGGGATATCACCAAGGGGCAGATTATTTCGATGCAGCCGTTCACCAACAGAATCCTGGTTATGGAAATCTCGGGCAAGGACCTCATTGATGCGATGAATGTCTACGCCAGGCGCAACGGCGACGGTCTTTCCTCCTCCGGACATGTGAAGTATAACCCTGCAACACACCAGGTTACATCCTTCACCATCGACGGCAAACCCGTGGACCCCGCCAAAACCTATCTTGTCGCCACGATCGACTACCTCGCCAGCGGCGGCGACTACATGGTGCCCCTGAAAAACGGCCGGGTCATCGCCACCTCCTCCGACATTGTCTATGACGACCTCATCCGCTACATCACCAACCTCCGCCGTCCCATCTCCCCCTCCTCCTCTCCCCGCTTCCTCCCCACCCGCTAATTCCCCTCTCTGCCACCATTCCTCCCCCTCTCTCCCCCCGCCGGCTGCCTCCCCGCCTTTCTTCCCTTTCTTTCCCCTCTCTTTCCCCCTTTCTCCCTATTCAAATGTTAAGCAAAAGCCGCAGGCTTTTGCAACTGTGGTAAAAGCCTGCGGCTTTTACCCTTAATTAATCCTTAACTCCTCAGCTGTGAAAAAATGTAATAATCCCCGTTCTGGCTCCCAGGCGCGCCCGGTGCGGCAGCCGGATGGGAGCTGGAAAAGCGAGGTCCGGCACCGGATGACCCGCCGGGCGGATTTCCATGATTACCGTGCGGCGGTGTGTTATATGTTCACACTCCAAAAACACCCCGATGCGCCGGAATTTTCGGTTGTATTGGGGAACCCGCGGGTCAGGGAAGGGGCGGACGCCCCGCGGGTTGAACACACCGCAATCGGTTCGGCTCTGGCGCTTGAATTCTCCATAACCAAGGCAATGCGCCCTAAGGCAATCGACATTATCGAGTACGTCATCATGCCCGATCATGCCCATGTCTTGCTTCGGGTTAAAATCCGGCTCACATATTCGGTGACCAAAATCGTTTCGGCAATTGAATCCGCTACCACAACGCGCTGTCGAAAGAATGGACTAATCGCGGCCGATGCTCCCCTCTTTCTTGGCCGTGGACTCAACGACAAAATCGTTTTCGACGAAGAACGGCTGGAAACGCTGATCAATTATATCCGCGACAACCCCCGGCGCTTGCTTATCAAACGCGAATTCCCGGACCTGTTCCGGCGCAACCTTTCAATAAAAATCAATGACGACACACTGGACTGTGTCGGGAGCCTGTTTTTGCTGCGAAAGCCGATGGTGGCGGTGCACGTCAGGCACCACTGGACCCGGCAGCAAAACGCTGAATACAAGAAGTAATGCTTGGCCCTCTCGCGGATGGGAGCGGTGTTGATATCCCCCTTTATTCACCCCGTTGAGAACGAAATCCGCAAAACCGCGCTCGAGAATGGGGGCGAAATCATCCACATTCAGGACCAGGGCTTCAGTGAACGCTTCAAACCCACAGGCCGCAGCTTTGACACCTGCGCCGAAGGACGCCTGCTCCTCATCTGCAAATCCGGTACCCCGGAATACCGCCGCGACATGAGCTACGCGACCGCCAGCCGCCTCAACGCCCTTGCCGAGCGCCTCGCCTCCCTCTCTCCCGCCACCCCCATGACCCTCTCCCTTCCCCGCTAATCCCCCATGTAGGGGGCATTACCCTAAGCAAAAGCCGCAGGCTTTTGCAACAGTTGTAAAAGCCTGCGGCTTTTACTTAAAATCTAACCGCAATGAAGGAGTGGCAGCAAAGATGGAAAGCAAATAACGCGAGTTCGGGATAAGAAATCGATGAAACGCGAATACATCAAAGACTACACTTATTCAGGCGATCACTCAGCAATGGTCGCCTGAATCATATATCCAATTCGATATTACTGCC
>CABUTS010000099.1 GCA_902494515.1 uncultured Muribaculaceae bacterium
CCCCTCTCCCCTCTCGACTCTCGACTCTTGCCTCTCCCCTCTCGACTCTCGACTCTTTAAGCCAACCCTCAACTCTAATATAAATGTCTGAAAAATATATTGTTGCCTTAGAAATCGGCAGCTCCAAAATCCGCGGAGCCGTAGCCGTGGCCGATGACTCCGGACTCGTCGACGTGATCGCCGCCGAGGAGGAGAAGCTCATCGACTCCGTCCGCTACGGCTGCATCCAGAACGTCGACGTCAGCAACGCCGTCCAGTCCGTCTGCGAGCGGCTGGAAGCCTACCCGCGCCTCGACCAGGGCACCATCACAGGCGTATACGTTGCCCTCGGCGGCAAATCCCTCTCCTCGAAAATCGTGGAGGTCTCCACCACCCTCCCCGCCGAAATGGAAATCACACGCCAGCTCACCGACGACCTCAAGGCCAAGGCCGAAGCCCTCGCCCCCGAAGGGCGCGACGTCGCCGAGGTTGTCCCCGTGCGCTTCACCGTCGACAACAAAGCCCAAGTGAACCCCGTCGGCTCCTACGGCCAGCAGCTCGGCGCCCGGATGGCCGTCATCAGCTGCGTGCCCCAGATCAAACGGATGCTCCGCAGGGTGCTCTCCGAGCGCATCGGCCTGAACATCAACGGCTACATAGTGCGCCCGCTGGCTGAAGCCGCCATGGCCCTCACCGACGACGAGCGCCGCCTCGGCTGTATGTTCGTGGACTTCGGCGCCGAAACAACCACCGTCGCCATTTACAAGAACGGCGCCCCGGTATATCTGGCGACCCTACCCATGGGCTCCCGCAACATAACCATCGACCTCACCAAACTCAACTATATCGAAGAACGCGCCGAGGAAATCAAGCGCAAGTCGGGCAACGCCATCCCTCAGGAGGGTTTCCACTCCAAGGGGGCCGACGGCATCGACTACACCGAGGTGAACAACTACGTTCACGCCCGCGCCGCTGAAATCGTGCAGAACATCCTCGCCCAGATCGAATACGCCGGCCTGAAGAGCTCCGACCTCCCCGGCGACATCATCATCGTCGGCGGCGGCGCCCAGCTCCGCGGCTTCAACGATCTGCTGGCCAAGCAGAGCAAGATGAAGGTGCGCGTCGGCTCCGTCCAGGGCGCCGTACGCATCTCCGACGGCGCAATCCGCCCGGCCGAAAATCTCGATGTAATCTCCGTGTTGGCGGCTGCCGCCAAGCTCCCCGACGCCGAGTGTGTGGAATTCCCCGAACCCGAAGAGGAGGAGACCCCCGGCGGCGACTCCTACGAGAATATGTACGGCGATGAGGAGGACGAAGACGAAACCACCTCGCGCGTAGGCCGCGGTTATGACGACGACGACGCTGCGCCCCGCAAGAAGTCCAAGAAGGAGAAGAAAAAAACTCCCCCGACCGACGACTTCGGCGACGACACCGACGAGGATGAAAAGCCCTCCGGCAGCGGTTTCCGCATCTTCGGCAATCTCCGCAACCGCCTGCGCGGCATCTCAACTATGTTCAACGAGGAAGCTGACGACACTTTCAAAGACAACTGATCCGGCCCCTCCCGTTTCCCAAACCTCTAAACAGAATTCAAAATGACCAGCGAAGATATTGACAAGCACACCAATTTCGTCGATGAGCCCCATGACGACGTGATTATCAAGGTCGTGGGCGTAGGTGGCGGCGGCAACAACGCCATCTCGCACATGTACGGCCAGGACATCAAGCGGGTGTCGTTCGTGATCATAAACACCGACCGTCAGGCCCTCAACAACTCCCCGGTTCCCAACCGTCTGCTCATCGGCTCCGACGGTCTCGGCGCCGGCAACGACCCCGAAGTGGGCCGCCAGGCTGCCGAGGAGAGCGCCGAGGACATAGCAAAGCTGTTCGACGACGAGACCAAGATGGTGTTCATCACCGCCGGAATGGGCGGCGGCACCGGCACCGGCGCCGCTCCCGTCGTGGCCCGTATCGCCCAGGAAAAGGGTATGCTGACCATCGGCATCGTCACCATCCCCTTCCTTTTCGAGGGGCGCAAGAAGATTCTCAAGGCCCTCGACGGCGCCGAGGAGATGAGCAAATATGTCGACGCAATCCTGGTGGTGAACAATGAGCAGCTCACCGAGATTTACCCCGACTTGAACTGGATGAACGCCTTCGGCAAGGCCGACGACACCCTGACCAACGCCGCCCGCTCCATCTCGGAGCTCATAACCTCCGACGGCTACATGAACCTCGACTTCAAGGATGTCAACACAACCCTGCGCAACGGCGGCGCAGCCGTAATCTCCACCGGTTACGGCGAAGGGGAGCACCGCGTCACCAAGGCTATCAACGACGCCCTCCACTCGCCGCTGCTGAAGAACCGCGACATTTTCGGCTCGAAACGCCTGCTTTTCAACCTCTACTTCTCGCGCAACGCCGACCCCGAATTCGTCATGGGCGAGGCTTCG
This sequence comes from uncultured Muribaculaceae bacterium, assembly GCA_902494515.1. Taxonomy (GTDB): domain Bacteria; phylum Bacteroidota; class Bacteroidia; order Bacteroidales; family Muribaculaceae; genus UBA7173. The sequence goes on from CABUTS010000099.1 coordinate 2,433, forward strand.
GAACTCACCGACTTCATCAACAACCTCGACGAGGAGGTGGACGTAATCTACGGTATCTGCTTCGACGACACCCTCGGCAACAAGATCAAAATCACCATCCTCGCCGCCGGTTTCGAGCTGGTAATCAAGAACAACAAGGCCGCCGAAACAACCTTCGCTCCCGCGGCGAAGCCCACCGGATTCCCCGGCATACGCCGTCCGGCCGCCGCTGCCGCAGAGGAACCCAAGCCCACCGTCGACACCGAAAAGGAGACACTGAAACATATGTACGGCGACAAGGTCGACAAAATCGAGGCCGACCGCGAGGCTTCGCGCTACATCGTCCTGAGCCCCGAGCAGCTCGAGGACGACACCGCCATCGAAATCCTGGAAACCTCCCCGGCCTACAACCGCGACAAAGCCCTCCTGGAGCGCATCCGCACCAACTCCCCGCTGCGCACCTTCGGCATCTCCCCG
>CABUTS010000100.1 GCA_902494515.1 uncultured Muribaculaceae bacterium
CCCGCCATATCATCCCCGACGACGCCACGATTCTCGATGCGCTGAGGATGCTAAACTCCATAGAAGATGGGGTGATGACACTGCTGGCCGTGACTCCCGACCGGCACCTCACAGGCACCATCACCGACGGCGACATCCGCCGGGCGCTGCTCCGCGGCGCCTCACCGGCCGACCCGGTGAGGGCCGCAGCCAACAAAGCCTGCCGTTTTGTCACACCCGACATCCCCGTCGAGGAGCTGAAAGCGGCCCGCCTGCACGGTATCAAGCTGCTCCCGGCAGTTGACAGCGAAGGGAAACTGGTGAAACTCATCGACCTGACCCGCACCGAAACAGTGCTGCCTCTTTCGGCAATCCTGATGGCGGGCGGCAAAGGGGAACGGCTCCGCCCGCTCACCCTCGAACGTCCGAAACCGCTGCTCGAAATCGAGGGGATGCCGATTATCGACTACAACATCCGCAACCTTGCCCGCGTAGGCATCAGCGACGTTACCGTCACCACCCGCTACCTCGCCTCGCAGATCCGCGACCACTTCGCCCGCCCCGTCTGCGGAATAGAGGTGAAATGCGTCGAGGAAACCTCGCCGCTCGGCACCATCGGGGCCGTGTCGCTGGTCGAACGTCCCGACGACGGGGATACGCTGGTGATGAATTCCGACCTGCTGACAACCCTTTCCCTCGAAGAAATGTTTATATTACATAAGACCGAGAAAGCGGATGTCACCATCGCCGCAGTCCCCTATACCGTTTCGGTTCCCTACGCTATTCTGGCCACCGACGGCCGCTGCGTAACAGCGCTGGAGGAGAAACCGACCTATTCCCACTATGCGAACGCCGGGATTTACATTTTCTCAAACCGGTTGCTCAACACGGTCGCAAAGGACACCCGCACCGACGCTCCCGACCTGATTCAGAAAGCTATCGACGAGGGGCTGAAGGTGGTTTACTTCCCGATTGACGGGCTTTGGATCGACATAGGTTCGCCGGCCGATTTCCGCCATGCCCAGGAGCTGATGCGCCATCACCGCGCCCTCGGACGTTTCTGAAGTCTCTCCGATTGACTGACATTTAAATTTTATAGGATTATGGCAGAGTCAAACTTTATAGACTACGTTAAGATATTATGCCGGAGCGGCAAAGGCGGCGCCGGGTCGCGCCACTTCCACCGCGCGAAGTATGTGCCCAAAGGAGGTCCTGACGGCGGCGACGGAGGTCGCGGCGGTCACGTAATCCTGCGCGGCAACAAAAATATGTGGACCCTGCTTCCGCTGAAATTCCGCCGCCATGTCTTCGCCGGAAACGGTCAGAGCGGCGGAGCCGGACGCAGTTTCGGCAAGGACGGCGAGGACCAGATCATCGAAGTCCCCTGCGGCACAGTGGTTTTCGACGCCGAAACCGGCGAATTCCTTTGCGAAATCAACGACGACGGTCAGGAGGTAAAGCTGCTGAAAGGGGGCCGCGGAGGTCTCGGCAACTGGCATTTCAAATCGGCCACCAACCGCACTCCCCGCTACGCCCAGCCGGGCGAGCCCGCCGTGGAAAAGTCTGTGATTCTGGAACTTAAGCTGCTGGCCGACGTCGGTCTGGTAGGCTTCCCGAACGCCGGAAAATCCACCCTGCTGTCAGCCCTGTCAGCCGCGCGCCCCAAGATTGCCGACTACCCCTTCACCACCATGGAACCGCAGCTCGGCATCGTGGAATACCGCGGCAACCGCTCGTTCGTCATGGCTGACATCCCCGGCATCATCGAGGGTGCCAGCGAAGGTAAAGGCTTGGGACTCCGCTTCTTACGTCATATCGAGCGCAACTCCGTACTGCTGTTCATGGTTCCGGCCGACGCCGACGACATCACCCGCCAGTATGAGATTCTCCTCGAAGAGCTCCGCCGTTTCAATCCCGAACTGATGGACAAGGAGCGCCTGCTGGCAATCTCCAAGAGCGATATGCTCGACGATGAGCTCAAGGAGGCCATCGAACCGACACTGCCCGAGGGAGTGCCCCACGTGTTCATCTCGGCTGTCACCGGCGAAGGGATCACCGAACTCAAGGACGCCCTCTGGAAGGAAATCAACGACGAATCCAACAAAATCGAGACCGTCAGAATCACCCACCGCCCGCTCGACGGCCAGCACCGCGTCCGTGAAGAGGACGAATTCATCTTCTCCCCCGCCCCGATGGAGGACGACATGGAGGATATGCCCGATGCAGGGGGCCGCATGCTCGACGACATCGAATATGACGGCGACTACGACGAGGACGCCTGGGACGAACAGTTCGACGACCTCGACCCCGACGCCGATTACCCCGACCACCTCGAGACCGAGCAGCCGGAAGAACCCCGGAAGTCCTGACCGGCTTCTCCCCCGGCTCACCGAGGCCGAGCAATCAGCCCCAGGACTCCCTTCTCTCTCCCTTCTCTCTCCCACTTTCTCCAACTCATTATCAATCAATCCGCCATGTCAGTCAACAAGGTAATATTGGTAGGGAATGTCGGGAAAAATCCCGAAATCCGCTATGTCGATTCCCGTCCCTTCGCCACTTTTTCGCTTGCGACCACCGAACGCGCCTACCGCACGGCAGCCGGCGTTGAAATCCCCGAGCGCACCGAGTGGCACAACATCGTGATGTGGGACGCTCAGGCTGAATTCGCCGAGCGCTACATCACCAAGGGCACCAAACTATACATCGAAGGGAAGCTCCGCACCCGCGAATGGCAGGACGCCTCAGCCATCAAGCGCCGCGTCACTGAAATCTACGTCGAAACCTTCGACATCCTCTCCC
>CABUTS010000101.1 GCA_902494515.1 uncultured Muribaculaceae bacterium
ATTTTATTATGCTAAACTTTGTTAACTAATTCATTGATTTTTAACGGGTTAAATAATCAGGCTCAGCGGCTTAGGCAACCGCTTGTGCCGATAACTTTAAAAATTTACCGAAGTATTGTTTTACATATATCTCATTCTCCATACCGGTATAAAGACTACCGGTATCGGTATAGCTGAACATGGAGGATACGGAAGTCGTCGACGGAGATACGGACGTGTCGCCCTTGGTGAGTTTCATCGCCGTTGAAGTGGCGTACGGGGGTGAATGAGCCGTCGGGAGCTACTGCTACTTCGGCCACGTGCTTGAGACCGACGCGCGCCTGATGTTCCGAGCCGTCCGTTTCCCGGGGAGCGGCAGACGAGTCCGTTCGGACTGTTGCCGACGCCGCGCCGGCCTGAGCAAAGCCATCTTCGCCAAGCACCCGGGCGGCGGAGTTTTCGTCGGCGTTTTCGAATTTCAGCACTATGCCGGATCCGGCGATGATGTATTCATCCGGAGCCAGCCGGATAATTACGCCGCCGATCTCGGGCCAAAGGCTTCCGTCCTTGGCGCGCGGATCCCACGGGAGGGTGAAGTAATGCGAGGCGGTGATTTTCAGGTCGCCGTCGCGCAGAACCCGGGTCGTGGAATCGTTGTCGAAAAACAGCCCGCGCATCGAACCGTCGCCCTGATGAGCCAGCAGTAGCGGAGCGAGTGTGCCGATCATCCGGTAGCCCTTCAGCTTGGGCGACTGCGGGTCACGGCCAGCGTTCTCGATGGAGAACGGGGAAAGGCCTATGGCATCATGTTCCCCGGCGACATAAAGCAGCTGCGCGGCATTGCCGTCGCCGGATTTAATCTCCGGGATGAACAGGATGTTGTCGTCGGTGGCATACTGCGCCACCCAGTCGGTAAATCCTTTGTCATAGAGGTCGGGCGAAATGAAATCGAGTGTAGGCGCGGCAGCGTGCCAGATGTCCTTAAGGTGGGCCAGCGGTCCGGCCGACGGATACTCGCCCGGGCGACGTCCACGGCTGTTCATCGCCGCATTAACATAGAGGGGCACGGTGGTAATCTCCCGGGCAGCGCGGGCCAGACGCTCCACATATGCCGCATAGTTCCACGCCATGAAATATTCGTCGGTGAAGATATCGTCGCCGAAGACCTCGGCCCAGGAGCCCTTCGTTTTGCAACCGTGAGCCTCCCAGCGTTCCTTAAGAAGCGGATGAAGCGATTTTCTGTTTTTCCGGAGATGACGGATCAACTGCTGCGGCACACCTTTGTCATACTCCCTCTGCGCAGCCCCGGAATAATCGCGGGCATCCTCGAGCATGCCGATTTCGTTCTCGACCTGCACCATTATCATGGTATTGTTTTTGTCGCGGTCAACCGCATGGCGCAGCCACGCAACGAACGCCGTGCTGTCAGCTTTGAAAACGTTCTCGGAGAACGCCGACGCAATCTCCAGCGCTTTGCCCGATCTGGTTTTTGCCCTCGGGAACCGTTTGAAATCCTCCTTGAACCATCCCGGAGCATAACAGCTCATAGAATTCTTCCATGCGCCGAACCAAAGGAAAATCACCTTCAGTCCCTCCTTATCGGCCGTATCAAGCACAAAGTCGACTGTCGAAAAATCAAATTCCCCCTCCTGTGGCTCTATGAGTTCCCAATAAATCGGCACAAGAACGGTGTTGAGTCCCATCTCCCTGACTATATTGAAGTTGCGGGCGATATCCTCCGGGCACGACGCCGAGCTATTGCCCAGCTCGCCGCCGATAACCAGCATCGGCTTACCGTCGACAATCAGCTGCGGCGCCTTTCCCTTACGGTCCAGCCTAACCTCTCCGGCAGCCATTCCGGCCGCCAAAAGACCGAAACAGAGCGCCAGAATCCTATACCATTTCATATCCGTAATGTTCAGTTTAAAGAAACAACTATTTTCATGATAAAAACCGACTGACATCGCCTCCTCCGCCCTCTTTCCGCAAAGTTAGTGATTTTTCCGAATAATCACCCCATTTACCTCCTGAAATAACAACCGCTCACTGCTCCATATCTTTCAATCCGTCCCGAACAAAATTCTGCGGCACTTGCATTTGTCGGGAAAAGGTTGTATCTTTGCGAAAACAACCCACTCCGACTATGAGCAAGTTTATCAATCCCTTTACAGACTACGGTTTCAAGAGAATTTTCGGTCAGGAATTCCACAAGGATATCCTGATGGATTTTCTGAATGACCTGTTGGAAGGGGAACGGATTATCAAG
>CABUTS010000102.1 GCA_902494515.1 uncultured Muribaculaceae bacterium
AACAGGAAGAAAAGATCTGAAAAAACCATTTACTGATGTGTGTTGAAACCTTTATAAAGGATGGCGGGGAGGGCGGAGGTGATTGCGCGGGCGTTGGCCCTGGCGCCGGGGGGGGAGGTGTGGGTGCCGTCGGAAGTCAGCTGGCGGTTGAAGCGCTCGCGGTCGGCGCGGACCGGGCAGAGGATGTCCTGGCGGAGAACCGCGCAGTTTTCGCCGACAGCCACTTGCTCGATGATTCCGGCTACGGCCTGGAGCATTTCATCGGAAACCTTGATGGACTGCAGCGGGGTGAGCACCACGATTCTTGCTTCGGGGAAACGGGACAGTAGAAGGCGGATTCCGTAGCGCACCGATTCCGCGAGGGTGGTGATTTTCGACGGCGGGAGTGCCATCAGTTCGCCGACGTCGCGGCGTAGGGCGGTCTCGGCTGTTATGGAGAATTCTTCGGGGCGGCGGTCGGCAAACCAAGCGTCGTTTGTCCCGGCCGAGAGGAATATCAGTTGCGGCACGGCCTGACGGTTGCTGTCAGTGGCTTCAATCAGGCGGACTATCTGGTTGAACATCACGTTGTTGTCGTCGAGCTTTTCGCTGTAATATGCGGGGTCGCGGCGGGTGGCCCGGGTGTTGGTCCAGGTTGCGCCGCTGCGCGCGTAGCTGCGCAGCGAGCGGGGCTGACATTCGCGCTGCAGCCAGTAGTTCCATCCCTTGGGGTCGGAATTGTCGTCGCCGCCAATCCATGTGTTGGAGTCGCCGAGAATCACTACATCCATTCCTGCCAACAGCGGAACTTCCGAAGAGCCCGCTTCGGTCTGGGCGAAGCATGGCGAAGGGAGGGCGAAACACAGTAGACAAACGAGGGTGACTGCCAGATATCCAGTAAGTAACTTATTCATTATCCTTGACTCACATTCAGGGTGCAAAGTTACTCATTTCCGCAATATTTCCGCTCATTTGTCTGCGATTATTTTCGCACCATCTGCAACGATTCCATCTTTTTGGCGCGGTTAACATGGACAAAGTCCTGCGGCTCTTGCATTTGTCGCGAAAAGGTCGTATCTTTGCGAAAACAACCTACTACGACCATGGGTAAGTTTATCAATCCCTTTACCGACTTCGGTTTCAAAAAGCTCTTCGGACAGCAGTTTAGCAAGCCTATTCTTATTGATTTCCTGAATGACCTTCTGGAAGGGGAGCGGAGGATTGTCGATATAGTCTATACCGACAAAGAGGTCCTGCCTCGAATGAAATCCGAACGAGGTATCATCTATGACATTTACTGCGAGACGGATACCGGCGAGCATATAATCGTCGAGATGCAGAATAAGATGCAGGAATACTTCGTGGACCGCGCGCTGTTCTACCTCGCCGGAGATATTCACACTCAGGGTCAGAGGGGCGATAACTGGGACTACAAGCTGATTCCGGTCTACGGCATCTACTTCATGAACTGGAAATTCAACAGAGGAGAACGTCCGGAGCGGCTCAGGATGGATGTAGGTCTTACAGACCTCGCCACAGGTGAACTTTTCTCTGACAAGATGCGTATGATTTTCATACAGGTTCCTCTGATGACCAAGTCGGAAGATGAGTGTGAGACAAATTTTGAACGTTGGATTTATGTGCTAAAGAATATGGATACATTATCAAGAATGCCCTTTGCGGCACAGAAAGCGATATTTGACGAGCTGGGCAGCCTTGCCGAAATCGAGGCTATGCCTGAGCCGGACCGCAGTCAGTACGAGGAATCCCTTCGTGTC